>WRNS01000070.1 GCA_009776495.1 Methanobrevibacter sp.
AAAAAATATCTTTGTAATTTTTTAATTTTTTTAAATTATATTTTATTTGTTAATTTTGAAAAGGTTTATATTTATTTACTTTACAATTATAAAGTAGTCATAATAGCTAAATTCTTTTTATCAATAAATTGTAGAAAAATAAAGTTGATTAGATGATTTGTTTAGGAATTGAAGGAACAGCTGAAAAAACAGGAGTTGGAATAGTTGAGGACAATGGAAAAGTCCTATCATTAGCTCATAGTCAGCTATTTCCCACATCAGGAGGCATTCATCCAAGAGAGGCTGCAGACCATCATGGTGAATTCATTCCTAAATTGATTAGGGAAGCTATAGAAAAGGCAAACATTAGCTATAATGAAATCGACCTTGTGTCCTTTTCTCGTGGGCCTGGTCTTGGTCCAGCTCTTCGAACAACAGCTACAGCTAGTCGAGCTCTTGCTTTATCATTAGATATTCCAATAATAGGTGTAAATCATTGTATAGCTCATATTGAAATTGGAAAACTTGATACTGGAGCATGCGATCCTCTCTCATTATATGTAAGTGGGGGAAATAGCCAAGTTATAGCTTATGAATATGGAAGGTATCGTGTTTTTGGAGAAACATTGGATATAGCTATTGGAAATGCCTTAGATCAATTTGGAAGAGAAACAGGNCTTCCTCATCCTGGAGGACCTGTGATTGAAAAATTANCTAAAAGTGGAAACTATATAGATTTACCCTATAGTGTAAAGGGAATGGATCTTTCCTTTTCTGGTTTGGTGTCTGCAGCTACTCGAAAGTTTGCTGAAGGCGTAGCTATTGAGGATATATGTTTTTCTTTTCAAGAAACCGCATTTTCAATGCTTGTTGAAGTAACTGAGCGAGCATTATCTCACACTAAAAAAGATGAAGTCATGCTCTGCGGTGGAGTAGCTGCAAACAAGCGTCTTCAAGAAATGTTACAAACGATGGTAAGTGAGCACTACGGAAAATTTTTCATGCCAAAAATGGAATATTGTGGAGATAATGGTGCTATGATAGCTTGGCTTGGAATATTGATGAATAATAGCTATGGAAGTGATAAATTAGAAGATACTAATGTTATTCAACGATTTAGAACCGATGAGGTAAATGTACCTTGGGTAAAACAATCTAAAAATAAAATAAAACTTCCAAAAGAAATCTTAGCTAAAGGTGCAGAATCTGATATTTATCCAAGCTATTGGATTGATATGGAAGCTATTTCTAAGGTTAGAATTCCTAAAAACTACAGAATCAAAGAAATTGATGAGAAGATTAGAAAATCACGAACAAAAAAAGAAGCTAAGCTACTAACTGATGTTAAAAGATCTGGTGTAAGGACCCCAATTCTTTATGATATTGACCTTGAAAAAAAAGCTATTGTTATGGAAATGATTAATGGATCTTTGTTTAAGGACTTAATAGGTAATTTAGATGATGATTTGAAAAAAAATCTTTCAATAGCTATTGGTCGTGATATTGGACTTATGCACAGTTTTGATATTATTCATGGAGATATCACAAGTTCAAATATTATTATAAATGAGAATAAAGAAATAGTTTTCATTGACTTTGGGCTTGGGAAGTATTCTAACCTTATCGAAGATAAGTGTGTTGATTTAATAGTTTTAAAGAAATCCTTACAAAGTGTTGATTATAAAGTAGCTAATGAAATATTTAATAATGTTTTAGATGGTTATATCAGTAGCTATAGTCAAGATGATATTAATAAAGATAAGATAATTGAAAAGATTACAGAAATCCAATCTCGTGGTCGGTATACTCACTGATGAACTTTTTTTTATATTAATATTTTAAAATTTATTTTTTTATTTTTTTTCATTATTTTTTTATTTTTATTTATTTTTTTTTATTTTTCTTCATTTTTTTTTATTTTTATTTTTCATTTTTTTCATTATTTTTTTATTTTTTTTATTTTTATTTTTCATTATTATCTTAAGTTAAACTGTTTATAAAAATAATCAACTTGTTAAAAAAATTTAATCTCAGCCCAAGAGTAAATATCAATTTTTTAAAAGAAAAACCTAATAAATTAACTATTTTTATATCATAAAGAGAATTTTTAATAAAAAAAAACAACAAAAAACCATTTTAATTAATATTGATATTCATTTTATTGATTAATTTATAGTATAATATTCCTTTTATAGATTAACTATTCATGGTATAATATTATTATATTCAACATATATACAATATAAAATAATTAATTATTTATAGTATAACATTACTATATTCAATATATACAATATTATTAAATAGGATTATTGTCTGGCATTATGATTTTCACAGATTGTCACATTTATTTTTGTATAAAACATTTATTTTTATATATTTCTAATTTAAAAGGGGAAAAACAAGATGAATAACAATTATGAAAAAGTATTGACTTTTGCATTCTTAATGATAGGTTTACTGTTAACTGTTACTAGCTTACAAGGAAGTTTTGCAGCTAACAACACCATAACAGATTCTGATACTATAACTGATGGTATAGCTGGTACAGGTGTTGGTGATACGCTATTTTTACAACCTGGAACATACAATAAAATTGGAGACTATGGAATAACCATAAATCAAAACATAACCATCCAAGGAAACGGTTCAACAGACAATATAACAATAGACGCTTTAAATTCATCAAGAATATTTACAATAGGCAATAATCTAAATGTAACCTTTATAAACATAACTTTCCTAAATGGGAATGTCGCAGACAACGGAGGAGCAATCTACAACAACTATGCAGATACCACAATGACATTCATAGCTTGTTCATTCATCAACAACACAGTAATCCCCCCAACAGCTACTGATAGGTATGGTGGCGCTATCTTCAACAGAGGTTATAATTTTAGTGTGTATAATTGTACTTTTATAGGCAATAATGCTAGTTCTGGTGGTGCTATCAACAATGAAAATGGTGTTAATTGTAGTGTTGTTAATTCTATTTTTATAGGTAATAATGCAGATGTAGGTGGTGCTATCACTAATGATGAGGGTGTTAATTTTAGTGTTGTAAATTCTATTTTTAGTGGTAATAATGCAATTGATGGTGGTGCTATCTATAATAATAATGGTAGCACTTTTAGTGTTGTTAATTCTACTTTTATTGAGAATAATGCAAGTTATCATGGTGGTGCTATCTTTAATCATATGGGTGTTAATTTTAGTGTTGTTGATTCTACTTTTATTGGTTGTAATGCAAGTTATCATGGTGGTGCTATCAATACTTATGAGGGTGTTAATTTTAGTGTTGTTAATTCTACTTTTATTGGTAATACTGCAGATATGGGTGGTGGTGCTATCTATAATTATGAGTTTGGTTATGAGAGTGTTAAGTTTAGAGTTGTTAATTCTACTTTTAATGCTAATACTGCATATTATGGTGGTGCTATCTATAATATAGGTGATATTTTTAGTGTTGTTGATTCTATTTTTAGGGGTAATAATGCTAGTTCTGGTGGTGCAATCTTTAATTCTTTTGGTGCTAGCTTTAGTGTTGTTAATTCTAATTTTACTGATAATAATGCAGATATTGATGGTGGTGCTATTTACAACGGTTATGGTGTTAATTTTAGTGTTGTTGATTCTATTTTTAGTGATAATAATGCAGATATTAATGGTGGTGCTATCAGTAATGTGGAGGGTGTAAATTGTAGTGTTGTTAATTCTATTTTTAGGGGTAATAATGCAAATTCTGGTGGTGCAATCTATAATGGTTATTATAGTTTTAATTCTAGTGTTGTAAATTCTACTTTTATTGGTAATACTGCAGATATAGGTGGTGCAATCTTAAATAATGGTAGCATGATTGTTTCTAATAATATTATGTCTGGTAACACTGCAACTACCGGTAATGTTATTTACAATGTGGGGGATATGGGTGTTTTAAACCTTACTTACTTTAATGTTACTGTAGCTATTACTGGAGGCCTTGTTACTTTGTTTGCTATTTTGACTGATGATATGGGTAATCCAGTCACTGGTCAAGATATTGGTTTCTATCTTAATAGAACTATATTTCTTGGAAATATTGCTTCTAATGAGGGATATGCAGATATAACTTACACAGTACCAGCATCAACTACTGGGGGTATTTATGCTAATGTTTTAGGTGATTATGTTGGTCACAATATCTACTCAATTGTTTTAAATCAGGGAATAATAAGATATGAACCACAGGTAAACCTCACTGTTACTAAGGTAGCTAATGTTACTGGAGATCTTGTTTTTGGACAAATCATAACTTACACCATTACTGTGACTAATCATGGTCCTGATAATGCAAACAATGTTAAAGTCAATGAAAAATTATCAAATTACCTTATCTATCAAAGCAGTAGCTCAGCTATAGGATCATACAATCCAACAACTGGTGTTTGGACAATTGGAAACTTAAAAAATGGTGAAACCGTTGTACTAATTATAAGTGTGAAGATTAATGGTACAGGGGCAATAAGCAATAGTATCTATATTACATCAGACGAGCCAAACATCAACAACGATACTAACAATAGAAATATCACAGCTATTATTATAGTCAAACCTGCTAACACAAGTATTATTCTCACAGCTAAAACTACAGACGGTGATAAAAAGATAATCATCACAGGTATACTAATCGATGCATTTGGCATACCAATAGCTAACAAAACTATCAATTTTTATGTGAATGATAAGTATGTTGGATATGGAATAACTGATAAAAACGGTATAGCTAATATAGAATACACTTCAAAAGAACCTTTTAAAAATGGTAACTATGTTATCAAAGCTATTTTCACTGGAGATGAACATTTCCTCCCTTCTAATAATACTACATCTTTAAAGATCAACTCTAATCACAATGACGATAACGAAACAAACAAAACAAACAAAACTACTAGTCCTGGAATAGCTATGAAAAAAACAGGAATACCTGTAATAGCTATAGTATGGGTCTTACTAAGTTTTACTTGTCTATGCTTTAGTAGAAAACAGGATTAAGAAGATGATGAAAAATATGGTGAAGATAAAATCCAATAACGAACAATCTTTTGTATATATGAAACATAATATTGATGGACATACCATAATGTAGTTATAATAGTATATGTTTTCCAAAAATAAAGAGTAAAATCAAAACGAACTATATTTAATCACACTTGCACACAATATAAAACTAACCCACAGTCATAAAATCAAGTAAAATGAACAAAAAACAAGAAAAACACACTATAACAAAAACAAAAAAACTCTCTTGAAACTTAAATTTCCCAAATTTAAGTAAAAAATTTTCGTGTCATGAAAAACATTCCAAAAAAATTTTTTTATTATTCAATTTTTTATTATTCATAATTTTTTTATTTTCCCATGGACAAATTTTTTTTATATTAGTAATTATTAATTTTTTTCTGGAACTTTTGCATTTTAAACAATTACTTTTTTTGAAATATTTGGAGAATTTTTTTTGTGTCGTTTGAAATCACTTGAGGGCATGTGTTTTAGTATAATTTTTGAGGTATTTTTTGTTTGTATTATTTCAAACTGTTTTGAGCTGTAAGTTTTGTTATGGGTTTTCAGCGGTATTTTTTTGTTTGTATTGTTAGAAACAATTGTCTGAGGATGTGTTTTTGGCAAGATTTTTGGTGGTATTTTTTTAGTTCGCAATCTTCGAAACTATTTTTTGAGGTATTTTTTTTGTTTGCGTTGTTTGAAACAATATATACATGATTTTTTTTAGATATTTTATTAGATATTTTTTTATATATTATTATTACATATTATTATTAGATTTTATTATTAGATATTTTTAGAAATTTTTTTATATATTATTATTATATATTATTATTAGATTTTTT
>WRNS01000071.1 GCA_009776495.1 Methanobrevibacter sp.
AATTATTAAAATAATAATTTTTATTATCAAATAATTTGTTTTAAATAGATTCATATATTTAAAAATAAATAATGAATATATTAAATTCGCAAAACACTATGAATATTAATTTCGATAAAGGTTATCAACATGACAAATAGCTTTAATTTAGATTTTAATCAACAAAAAGCAGTGCAATATAATGGAAACAAACCTCTATTAATAGAAGCTGGTCCTGGTGCTGGAAAAACAAGAGTAATGATTGAAAGAATCAAATACTTAGTTAACGAAAAAGCCATAGATCCTGAAAGTTTACTTGTAATAACTTTTTCAAATAAATCTGCTGAAGAGCTAAAAAATAGATTAATAGATAGTGTAAATGGCCTTGATATTAATATTGTAAATAAGATGCAAGTATCTACTATACACTCCTTTTGTTATTCTCTATTAAGAGAACATGAAAACCCTTTCCTTGAAATATTAGGAGATGACTTAGGTGAGAAAAATGATCTCTTTATTAGGAAGCATATGAAAGAATTAGGTTTTGTTGATGAAGCATATATTCCAAAACGAGAAATTAGAATGATTATTGATAAATTTGATGAATATACTACTTTTAAAGTTGATATTGATAGTTTAATTTCTTATATTGAAGAAAAGTATCCTCCAGTTCCAGAATACCTTGCTTTCATAGCTGAACTTAAAAAAGAATGTGATGAAAATGAAGAACCATTTAGGTTTCCAAGAGTTGAGATTAATGAAGATGAAAATCTTAAAAGAGGATATCATAATGCTAGATTTTTAGCTATTGCAAAGGCATATAAAATTTATCAAGATCTTTTAAAAGATTATAATGTTATTGATTTTGGATTTATTCAAAGAAATACTTTAGACTTATTAGAAAACAACCCTGAATTAGTAGCTAATTTAAAATATAAAAATATTCTTGTAGATGAATTTCAAGATACTGATCCGGTTCAAATGAAAATATTTGATTTATTAATTAATAATGAAAATATGGAATCTTTTACTGTGGTAGGAGATGATGATCAAAGTATTTATGCTTTTAGAGGATCTGACATAGAATTTTTCACAAATTTTGAAAAAGAGTATGATGCAGATTGTTGTTCATTAAACACTAATTATCGCTCATCAAATACTATCGTAGATTTTAATGAAAATTTTATTAAAAATGATAGAAGATCTAATTCAAGTAAAGTTTTAAAAGGAAATAATCCAACTGATGGAAATGTTTTCCTTTTAGAAAATGATGATAAAATAGATCAAGCGTTAAATATTTTAAAAACTATTAAACATCTTATTGAAACTGAAAAAGTTAAGAATTTCAGTGATATTGCAATACTTTCTAGATCAGTTAGAGATGCTTTTATTAAAGAAATAATAGCTACTTTAGAAGATAATGAAATTCCTTGTCAAATAAGGGGAAATCAGGATTTATTAGATAAAGATGAGATTAAATCTATTTTAACCTTATTTTATTATTTAGTTCAAGATGAGGATAATCCTCACATTAGCTTCTCTTGGGAGAGAGATTGGCTTAATTTAGATGCATATGGGTCAAAAACTTTTGATTCATTAAAATTTTTCAATCTTTCAAATGAAACTAGAGAAATTTTATCTAAAAAAGAAGAAGAATATAGAGAAGAACTTTTAAACATTGCAAGACAAGTTCAAAACGAAGAAACAGGTGCAGCAAGAGTTAGAACATTTAAAGGTGTTTTTAAACTTGATGAAGATTTATTAATAAAAATTTTTGAAAGGATTGATAAACCAATAATCTCTTTAATGGACATGAAGGATTTAAAAGCTATTGGAATAGCTAATCAAAATGATTTATCTTTTTTTAATAAATTATATGATTTAAAACAATTAATTATTTCAAATACTATTTTTAAAAGTGATTCTGATGAGGTAATTTCTAATAAACTTAATAGTGAAAGAATAACATTATTAGATATATTTTATAAATTACTTGAAATAATTGGATATTATAATAAAGATAATGTATTACATGAGTCCAATACTAATGAAATAGCTAATATATCTATTATTTCTAATTTAATAGCTAATTATGAAGATATTATCTCACAAAGAGGGACTAAATTCAGTATTACAGGTTTATTCTGGTTTATATATCATAGAATTAAAGGATATTCTTGCGCACGATTAAATGATGAAGATGAAGTTCAAATTTTAACAATTCACTCATCAAAAGGACTTGAATTTCCAGTTATAATTGTTCCTTCTTTAAAAGAAGGTAAATTTCCATCAAAGTATAGGGATGAGGATGAAAAGCTATATGGAGCATTTGGAATACCATTTTTTAAAACTCCTGATGAGTTTTTAGAATATAAAAAAAACATGAATAAAAAAGAAAAAGAAGAATTCCATGATTTAGAAGAGCGAAGGGTCTTATATGTAGGAATGTCAAGAGCANAAGATATTTTAATACTTTCAACTCTTGAAGGCATTCCAGAAATTGAAAATATTGATTTTGANAATATACAAAAATTAAATGACAATTTAGATATTTTACCATTCACAAGATCTTATGAAAAAAAGGAAGAGNANCCTTCTGATGAGGAAAACATTAATTTAAGCTATACTTCTCTTCGAGATTATGAAAATTGCCCTTTTAAATACAATTTATTTCATAATTTTAACTTTAAAGTTTCCCAAGATAAATATATTCACAGAGGTATTGCAATTCATGAAACTTTAGATAAAATCCATAAAGCTGTTAAAGAGAATGATAGTTTAAAAGATGATGATGATTTTATTGAGAAAATAGCTAAGGATTCTTTAATTGAAGATGAAAATGTAGCTTTAAAACAATTTGATGATATTAAATATTATTGGTTAAATTATGGGAGAAATCTTGATATTTTAGGTTCTGAAGTGCCTTTTTCTTTGATAACTAGGGATTACAATCTTTCAGGAAAGATTGATTTGATTTATAAAACAGAAGAAGGTAAAATAGGAATTCTTGATTTTAAAAATCAAACTAATGTTGATAAAAAAGAGGTAACTATGCAATTGTATATATACCTTTTAGCTATTAGTCAAAATCCTGATTTTTCCGAATATGAAGTTAATGAATTAGCTGTTTATCCATTAAAAGGTAAAAAATGGATAAATATTGAATTAAATTCTGATAAAATCAAAGAAATTCAGGAAGAAATTAAAAATACTGTATTAAATATTAAAAATAAAAAATTTTATCCTAAAGAAACTAATCTATGTGAAAGTTGTGAATTTGGTTTTATTTGTGAAAATAATTAACTTAATCCTTTTTTAACAATTTTCATTAAAATAACTTATTCTTTATTCCAATTTTAAATATAAAATTTATTAATAAAACTTTAACCTCAAATATTTGAAAAAGTCTATATGCAAAAATATATGCTGATTACTTGTTACTATATATAAAAAAATATAGTTCTTTTTATATGAGTATATAAAAAAATATATACTGATTAGTTATTACTATATAAAAAATAGTAAATTTTATATAATTTTTTAAAATTTTTATAATAATAAAATTATTTTTAATTAAAATTGATTTATTAAAAAGGTAATTAAAATAAGAAATACATTTAATTTAGAAGGATGAAGATGACAACTAAGGATAATAGCTTAATATTAGCTAATGTTCAGGATAATGTGAATTTAATATATGAAAAACTTCTTGAAACTTATTCTTATCAAGGGTGGTGGCCTTTTCTTAGTTGGGATTCCACGAATCCTAGAAAATCAGGAGCTATTAATGGTTATCATCCTGGAGATTATGACTTTCCAAAAAACAATTTTCAAAAATTTGAAATTGTCATTGGTTCTATTTTAACTCAAAATACTGCATGGACTTCGGTGGAAGAAGCACTAAAAAATCTTAATAAATTGATTGAATTCACGCCAGAATCTCTTTTGGATTATTCAAATAATCATGAAGAAGAATTTAAAGATGCTATAAGATGTGCAGGATTTGTTAACCAAAAAACAAATTATCTTAAAAATATATCTAATTTTTATATTGATATTGAGGATAAAATTCCTTCTAGAGACGAACTTCTTAAAATTAAAGGAATCGGTAATGAAACAGCTGATTCTATCCTTCTTTTTGCACATAAACAGAAAGAATTTAAAGTTGATGCTTACACAAAGAGGATTTTTAGCTATTTAGGATACATCAATGAAAAAGATAATTACATGACTATAAAACAGTTTTTTCAAAACAATTTTTCTGGTGATGTAAGTATGTTTCAAGAGTATCATGCATTGATAGTTGAACATGCAAAAAGATATTATACAAAAAAACCTTATGGTTTAAATGATAAAACACTTAATGACTTTAAAGTTAAGAAACTATGATAAATTTCTTAAGAGATTTTAATTTATAAATTATTTAAATATAATTTTACTAAAAATTATAGCTATTTTAAATATAATTTTACTAAAAATTATAGCTATTTTAAATATAATTTTAATAAAAATTATAGTTATTTAAATAAAATTTTACTAAAATTATAGCTATTTTAAATAAATGTGGTTTAAATGAACTTTCCAATTACAAGGATGCGAAGATTAAGACAAAGTCCACAGATAAGAGACATTGTCAGGGAAACTAAATTAAATCCTGAAGATTTGATTTATCCAATATTTGTCAAAGAAGGATTAAAAGATGAGGAAAAAGAAGAAATAGCTACTATGCCAGATGAGTATAGGTATTCTCTAGATGATGCAGTTGAATTTGCAAAAAAACTTGAAAAGAAAGGATTAAAGTCTATAATCATTTTTGGAATTCCTTTAGAGAGTAAAAAAGATAATATAGGTTCTCCTGCGTTCGATGATAAGGGAATAGTTCAAAAAGCTATAAGAAAAATGAAAGAAGAAACAAATTTAATTATAATATCTGATGTTTGTTTATGCCAATACACTAGTCACGGGCACTGTGGAATTCTTAAAAGTGGGATTGATATAAATGATTCTGGAGAAACAATTGAAGTTTTAAACGATGAAACTTTAAAGTATTTAGCTAAGGTAGCACTATCCCATGCAAATGCAGGAGCCGATATAGTTGCTCCCTCTGATATGATGGATGGTAGAGTAGCTGCAATTAGAGAAACTTTAGATAAGAATGATTTTGAAAATGTTTTAATAATGTCCTATTCAGCTAAGTATGCTTCAACATTTTATGCTCCTTTTAGAGAAGCTGTTTGCTCTGCTCCTTCTTGTGGAGATAGAAAAACTTATCAAATGGATCCAGCTAATTCTATTGAAGCTATTCGAGAAGCAGAACTAGATATTGTTGAAGGTGCAGATATTCTCATGGTAAAACCTGCTTTAGCTTATTTAGATATTATTAAATCATTGGATGATAATTTTCTCCTTCCAATAGCTGCTTACAATGTAAGTGGAGAATATTCCATGATTAAAGCTGGAATAAAATTGGGATATTTAGAAGAAGAAGCTATTATGGAAAGTTTACTTTCAATAAAAAGAGCAGGAGCTGATTTGATTATAACTCATTTCGCTCCATATGTTTTGGATAAACTTTAATTTAGTTTTTAAAAATTTTTATATTTTTTTTATTTTTTTTTTATTTTTAAAATTTTAATTTTTTTGTAATTTTTATATTTTTTTTTTAATTTTTTTTATTTTTAAAATTTTTATTTTTTTGTAATTT
>WRNS01000072.1 GCA_009776495.1 Methanobrevibacter sp.
TTAAAAAAAAAAAAAAAATGAAAAAAAATATTATTCATGGGGGTTATAAAGTAGGAGATATAAAATCAGAGAAAAAAATCATTGTTTCTGATGAAAACACCAAAATTGTTAAAGAAAAAGAAACTAATGAAGTTAAATCAAGCTCAAAAGCAAAAATAACATCTGAAAATAAAAAAAGTTCTACTCACGAGAGAATATTGTTATCTAAAAACCATAAACGTCTTGAAGAAAATATATTTGTTGTTTTTGTTGAATGTGAGTCATCTGGAAATGTTGGTTTCTTAGCTAGAGCTATGGCTAACTTCGGTTTGAAAAATTTGATATTAATTAATCCTTGTGAACTTAAAAAAGAAGCTTATTATCAAGCTATGCATGCAAAAAATATTGTAGAAACTGCAAAAGTTTTTGACACAGTCGAAGATTTTTTAAAGATAGAAAATGTTGATTTTATAGTTGGTTCAACTGGAACCCCTGGAGGAAGCTATAATTTATCAAGAATTCCTATAAAACCAGAAGAATTAGGTAAATCCATAAATTTAAACAATAAAATAGCTATTATATTTGGTAGAGAAGGAAATGGATTGTACAATCATGAAATCGAACTTTGTGATATTATTGTAAGTATTCCAACCGATTATTCTTATCCTATTATGAATATTTCTCATGCAGCAGCCATTATTTTTTATGAAATATTTAAAAATAGAAATGAATTTCCTGTTGAAGGATTAGAAGAAGCTACGTCTATAGAAAAAAAGTATTTGTTAAAAGATATGGAAAAAATAGTAGCTATTTTAGACCTTCCAGAGCATAAACAAAAAACTTCAGTAAAATCTTTCAAAAACATTGTTAACAGAGCATTTATCACTGGAAGAGAAGTTCACACACTGAAGGGTGTTTTAAGAAGAATAATAATGAAATTTGAAAAATAATCATCCAAATAAAATTAAAAAAAAAATTTTTCTAATACAATAATTAAATTAAATATAATAAAAAAAAAAAATTAAAATATATTAAATTAATTAATAGAATTAAATATTTAATAAGATAACTCTTAATGAAAAAAGTTAAATAAAAACAATTTCGGGAATTAATTAATGACAATTTTAAGTGATAAACATATCAAAAAGTTCCTTAAAGAAGGGAAAATTCTAATAGATCCGTTGATAGATTCTGAAAGACAAATTCAACCATCTTCAGTCGATTTAAGAATTGGAAATGAATTTAAAGGATTTAAAATCATTAAAACCCCATATATAGATCCAAGGGACCCTGAAGACATTGATTCTTACATGGAATCTGTTCATGTTAAAGACGATGAAGCTTTTATTATCCACCCAAATGAATTCACATTAGCTACCACTTTAGAAACTGTTAGAGTCCCAGATGATTTGGTAGCTAGGGTTGAAGGAAGGTCTTCAATGGGTAGACTTGGAATAACAATGCATGTAACCGCAGGTTTCATAGACCCTGGTTTTGAAGGAAAAATTACCTTAGAAATATCAAACATTGGTAAAATGCCAGTAGCTTTATATCCAGGCCAAAGAGCTTGTCAAATTGTGTTTGAAACCATGACTTCCCAAGCTGAAAAGCCTTATGGCCACCCAGATAGAGATAGTAAATATATGGGTCAAACTAAACCAGAAAGTAGTCGTATTAAACAGGACTATGAATTAAAAAAGTAAATATTTAATTTTATAATAAAAATATTAAAAAAAAATAAAATTATTCATTATATTTATTATAATTATTTTAATTATTTTAATTATTATTAATGAATCACTAAACTAATGAATCACTAAATTCACATTTTTTGGAGTAATAAATAATGAACCATGACAAAATGATAAATATCAGTACCAAAAGAGGATTTTTATGGCCATCTTATGAAATATACTCAGGAGTATCAGGATTTACTGATTATGGTCCACTTGGAGCTATTTTAAAAAACAATATAATGCAGTTGTGGAGAAAACAGTACATAGCTGGAGAGGGATTTTTTGAAATAGAAAGTCCAACAGTTACACCAGAAGAAGTATTAAAAGCTTCTGGGCATGTTGATAATTTTACAGATCCTATGGCTCAGTGTAAAGGTTGTGGAGATGTTTATAGAGCGGACCATATCATAGAAGAAGCTACTGGATTGGTAGTTGAAGGTTTAGCTAATGAAAAACTAGATGAAATAGTTATTACCCATGGAGTAGTCTGTCCAAATTGTGGAGATAAGTTAAGCGAAATTTGGAATTATAATCTCATGTTTAAAACTTTGATAGGAGCTAAAGGAAATAAAACAGGTTATATGAGACCAGAAACAGCCCAAGGAATATTCATTCAATTTAAACGGCTTTCAAGATTTTTTAAAAATAAACTTCCATTTGGAGTGGTTCAGCTTGGGAAAGCATATAGAAATGAAATATCTCCAAGACAGGGAGTCATAAGGCTTAGAGAATTTACACAAGCAGAAGCTGAAATATTTGTAAATCCCGAAGACAAAACTCATCCTAATTTCTCAAAAATAGCTAATGAAAAACTTGTTTTAAGTTCACAAGAAACACAGATTAACAATGAAGAACCAATCGTGGTTACAGCAAAAGAGGCATTGGATAAAGGAATTGTAGCTAATGAGATACTAATTTATCAAATATATTTAGCTAAAAAGTTTTTAAGCGAACTTGGAATTCCCCAAGATGCATTAAGATTTAGACAACATTTACAAGATGAGATGGCTCATTATGCAATAGATTGTTGGGATGTTGAAGCTTTAACCGATAGATATGGTTGGGTAGAAATCATAGGAATAGCTGATAGAGGAGACTATGACTTAAAATCCCATTCAAAACATAGTAATGAAGAGCTAAAAATTTTCATACAGTATGATAAAGCTCAAAAAGTAGCTAAAACCATTATAAAATTAAACATGAGTAAATTTGGTCCTTCATTTAAGGGAGATGCTCCAAAAGTTAAAAATTTCTTAGAAAATTTAGAAAGTGATGAGATTTTAGCTATGAAAGAAGAAATTGATAAAAATGGTAAGTATATCCTAAAGTTAGATTCAAATTATGAAATTTTAAGGGAACATGTTGATTTTGAAGATATTGAGGAAGAAATCAGTGGAAAAAAGGTTATTCCCCATATTATCGAACCATCATTTGGTATTGACCGTATACTCTACTGTTTACTATTACATTCATTCCATGTAGCCCGTGAAGATGAAGACAAAGATTATTTCAAATTAGCTAATGGAATTGCTCCAATTCAACTTGGTGTTTTCCCATTGATGAATAAAAAAGAATTAAATGAAATAGCTATTGAAATTACAGAAAATCTCCGTTCATCTGGATTCACAGTCAATTATGATACTTCTGGAACAATTGGAAAAAGATATGCTCGTAGTGACGAGATTGGTACTCCAATAGCTATAACCGTTGATTATGACTCACTTGATGATAAGAAGGTTACTATTAGAAACAGGGATAGTGAAAATCAGGAAAGAATTCAGATAGCTAATTTAAAAGATGAATTGAATGGTTTTTTTAAAAATGAATAAACAATAATATAATTATTATAATTATTATAATTATTGAAATATTAATAAAAAAAAAACAATTTATTTATAATTCTTTCAAAATTTATTTTACTTATTTTTTCTAAGATTTAAATCAAAAAACATCAGCGGACTAGCTATTTTTTTATAATGATTAAAAACATTTTCTCCCCAATCAACACCTTCTTTTGATTTATCCATTAGGATACTCGAATCATTATAGCTTCCATCTTCAAAAAATAGAGATAAAGAAATAAAATCATTTGAAACTGTTAAAAATAGGTTTAAATTCTCTTTAACCTTCCATATGTTTAAATTATTCCTTTTTTCATTATTGGTAGAATTTTTGAATAATTTTTTCTTGTACCCATTGTTATTGATAGACTCAAAAATATTTTCATCAATTATTAGCTCTATACAACAACCATTTTCTAATTTATGAATAATTGCATCTAAATGGACCTTAGAAAATATGGGTAAAATTATTTTAAACTTGTTGTGATTGCTTATTAAATCTAAATACTCATTTAATGGTTTTGTTAAATCAATCTCATCAGAAATAATATACCTCGCATTTTTAAAAATAGCTATTTCCTTTAAATATTGGGAAGGAATGGCCGAAATATTTTGATTTTTCCAAAAATCACTGTTAAGTTCAATTGAATACCATTTTTCCATTAACTTTAATAAGTTAACTGCNAGGATGTATCCAGTTGAAGATAAACAATAATGTTTATCCAATTTGTTTACTAAGCTATTTTTTTCAAGTTCTTTAATTCCATGTAATATAGCTGCAGATGGCTTTTTTAAATCGTCTCTAAGTGCAGCTAATTTCTTTTTATTGTTATATAAGCTTAATAACAATTTTGTTCTCATTGTTGAACTTAAAATATGTTGAACATGCTTAAATTCATTGAAATAAATAACTGGTTCAACAAGTTTCAAATTTTCAATTGATGTTTTTTCTTCAAACACGTTATCAAATCCTATTTAAAAAAATTCATTAATTTATCAAATCCTATGAAAAAATCCATTAATTTATCAAATCCTACAAAAAAACAAATTATAGATTCATATATAAGTTTTTTCCAGTGGATTTATAGATTTCAAATGTTTCATTGCCCCACTCAATAGCTTCTTTACTCTTCGATATTAAAATTCTATTTTGATCATAGCTATTATCAGCTTTAAAAAGTCCAAATGATACAAAATTATTAGCTACTGTTAAAGCAAATTCAAGATTATCCAATGATTTGATTTCCAATTGCCCCTTGTTAAAAGCTATTTTAGTTAAATTTGTATCCATTGATTTTATAAATGAGGTAGCTATGGATTTTGGCAGTAAAAATTCAATATTAACATTATTTTTAATTAGATTTTGAAAAATTGCAAAATATTCTGGATGGATGAATGGAAAAATAGATTTAACATACTCAGATTCTTTTAATAAAACTTTAAAATAATTATGAGTTTTATAAATGTCTGTAGGATCGGATTTTATTATTTTAGAAGATTTCAGTTGAGATATCTTATTTAAAGATTCTGTGTCAATTGACTCAGTGTTATGATCTTTGAAAAAATTAGAATATTCATTTATTACATTTATAGAGTCATTGAAATCAATAATATCCTCAAATTTCATTTTTATTAGATTGTTCAATCTGTACTTACCCGAAATTTGAGTAATATATCCTTTTTCTTCTAATTTTCGAATATTATTAGAAATAGAGCTATAAGTTAACTTAGCTTTAACATGAATTTCTTTCATAGAATAGGACCCATATAATAAACAATTTAATATTTTCATCCTAATTTTTGACTTAATAAAAAATTTTAAATCATTTTCTATGTATTCATATATATTAAAATTATTTTTTTCTGTTTTTAACATATTAAAATCCTCCATTAACTTTTATTCTAAATAAAAAATATTAAAAAGATGAAATATTTTTTAAAACTATTTAAAAATTAACAACCATATAATATTAATAATTAGTTAAAAAGTAATAATAGATTGGAAGTATTACTATATAAATTTTTCGTAATACAAATAAATAAAATAAAAAAAATAATATAAAAAAATTAAATATTAAAAAAAAATTTAATTCATAGATAAAAATTATGAAAAAAA
>WRNS01000073.1 GCA_009776495.1 Methanobrevibacter sp.
TATTAAAAAAACCATTTTAAGATATATTTGTTTAGGATATATTAATGAAAAACTTTAAACAATGATTAAAATTATTTCTTTTTATATTTAATTATTAAATTTATTATCAAAGGATTTTAAGCTATTTTATTAATTAAAAACATTATTAATTAAAAATATTTAATCAAAAACCTTATTAATTAAAAACCTTATTAATTAAAAACCTTATTTATACCAATGTTCTATTTTTTATTTTTTAATTTCACATTTTTCTTGAATTTTTTCCTCCAAATGATTAGTTTTATTAACAACTTTTAATAAAACACTAACTGATTTTATTTGTTATACTATTTTGTTAACATGAATGTCTTTGAATTAAATAATTGTTTAAAATAATACTTTAAATTGGTTTATTTAAATAAATAATTTATTTTAAATCAATACATCAATTTTTACTGATAAATATATTGTGATAATATGATCCTCCCTAAAAAACATGCTAAATCTCCAAGAATTCCACCTAAAGGATTTGAAACAGCTAATGAATTTTTTGAATATGTTTTCAATGATAAAGAAATGATTTGGATGGGTCAAAACACTAATCATCTTCATGAAGAAGACGAAATAATAGACGCTATGATAAACTGTCTACAAAGTAAGGAGTACTGTAAATATCCTCCACCAGAAGGATTTCCAGAGCTTAAAAAACTAATTCTTCAAGATTTAGACTTGGAAGGTGATGTTTTAGTCACAGCTGGTGGTACTGAATCATTGTATCTTTGTATTAGTGATATTTTAAAACCAAATGATAATATTATAACATGCGATCCAGGTTATCTAATCATCGATGATTTTGGAGGAAGATTTTCAAGTGGAGCAATATCTGTTCCTATTTATAGTAGTGAAAACGATTATAAACTAACTCCTGACCTTGTAAAAGAATATATGAATGAGAATACAAAAATCATTGTTTTAATCGATCCTTTAAATCCATTAGGATCTAGCTACACCGAAGAAGAAATGAAAGAATTTGCAAAAATAGCTATTGAAAATGATATTTATCTTTTACATGATATAACTTACAGAGACTTTGCTGAAGAACATTTTTTAGCTCAAAAATACGCTCCTGACCATTCAATAACCATTTTCAGCTTTTCTAAAGTGTTTGGTCTAGCTGGTATGAGGATTGGTTCAATCATTGGAACACCGAAAATAATCGATTCTGTGAGGAAGGTCCTAATCAATGATTTAGGTACCAATGTAATATCACAAGCAGGAGCTATAGCTGCTTTAAAATCAAAGAAACATTGGATTGAACATGTTACAACAACAACAAGAAACAATCAAAAAATAATTAAAGAAACTGTTGATGAAATTCAAGGAGTTTTTATTCCTGTTTATCCTTCAAATAGTAATATGTTAGCTATTGACCTTCAAGAAACTGGCATTGATCCTAAAGACATGGCAGACTATCTTCTTTTGAAAAAAATATTCACAAGACAAGGTTCTTACACTAGTAAAAGGTTTGGGGATAATTATTTGAGAGTAAGCTTTTCAATTCCAAAGTATCAAGTTGAAATCTTTGTTGATGAGTTTAAGAAGGCTGTAGAGTTTTTAAGAAAATAGATTTATTAATCTTTTAGAAAATAAATTCATAATATAGTTTTTTTTACTATTTTTTTACTATTTTTATTTTCATTTTTATTTTCATTTTTTTTTATAAACTGATTTTTTAATTTTAAATGATAAATTTTATTAAATAGCTACTTGATGGTATTTTTCATTATAAATACATTAAAAATGATGATTATATCCAAAAATCTATTAAATAGCTTTATTTTTTATTTATTCCATAATAATTTTGTTCCATATTTATAAATTTTTTATTATAAAGACTTATTAGAATTTATAATACCACTATTGATAATATTAATTTAATTATTATGATAATCATCATATATTAATTTGAAAAATTTTAAAGATATTTTTAATTAATTAAGTAAAAATACCCAATTTAAAAAATAATCTCAAACTAAAAGTTTATATGCTTTTAAAACTAACTAATAACGTTATTTAATATTCTTAAGACAAAAAGCTAATTTTTGAATTAAAAGTTAATTAACATATTTTCTTTAATGCAAAATTAGTGAATATTTATCATTCAATTATCTGGTAAAAATATTATCGTAAAAAAAAAGAAAAAGAAAAATAAAATAAAACTTTTTCTTTTTCAATGGAAAAGTAAAGTAAATTTTTCATATAGAAAAAATCAAACTTAAGAAAATTGAATATTAAAATTTAAAAATTTTTATATCATGAATTACTATATAGTTCACGAATTACTAGATAATTGATTAATTAAGAGGATATAATGGTTAAAACAAAAAAATTGTTAATATTTTTAATGTTAATGTCTTGTTTTTTCATAGTCATTGGCTCTGTTTCAGCAGCTAATTTTAATGTGAAAGATAAAACAAGCTATAATGACATTACAAAATGGATGAAAACAGCTAAAAATGGAGACAGTCTGATTTTTACAGGTAAAAGTTATAATTTAACTGACTCTATTCTTATAGACAAAGCTATTAATGTTAAAAGTACGAAAAATACAAAAATAAATTTTTACAAAAATAAAACTATGTTTTATGTAATATCTAGTGGAGCTACATTTTCTAATCTAACTTTGAATCATAAGGGTTATGGAAGTGCAGAACTAGATAGTACTGGTAGGGTAATCAATAAAAATTTCATTTTTGTAGTATCTGCTTCACAAGATTCCTTTAAAAAAATTAATTTTAATAAAGTTACTATAAATACAAAAAACAGCTATGTTTCAGGTATTAATATTCCACTTTGGAATGGAAATGTTACTAAATCTAAAGTTAACACTAAAGGTATTTGGGGACATGGTGTAAGTGCTGAACAGTGGATAGGTAACTTTGTAAATAGCTATATAGCTACTAAAGGTCTTGGTTCAGTAGCTCTTAATTCCAATGTATGGACGGGTAAAGTAACTGGTGCTAAAATATATAATAAGGCCCCTTTTAATTCTGGAGGGGTTCCAGTAGGTATTTTATTCCCAATTGGAAAAGGCTCTATAACTAAGTCTATAGTAAAAGTTCCTGGTGGAAATGCAGTTAAATTAGATAAAAATATAAAAGTCACTAAATCTACTCTTGTATCTATGAAAGGACGCCCTAAACTTTATACATTCCTTCCAGATTTATCTATAAACATTAAAAATATAAAAAGAACAAAAAATACTTATTCTATTAAAGTGTTTAACATGGATCCAAAAGGACTTCAGGTAGGAACTTCTAATCCATGTTACTTAGGAATTAAAATTGGTAGCTATCATAAAACAGTTAAAGTAAAGGCATTAAGTTATGGTCAAAATACTACTGTTAAAATAAGCATACCTTCTAAATATGTAAGTAAAAAATACACTAAAACTGTTAAAGTAGATTATTATAATAAGGTTAAAGAAGAAAATAAAACTAATAATGTAGTTAAATTTACAAAGATTTAATCAAAGATTTATTAAAGATTTAATTAATCTAGATTAAATTTTTTTTATTTTCTATTTTTATTTTTTATTTTTTTTAATTTCTTTTTTAAAAACCTTGAAATTCAGATTTTTAAAATTTTTTTTTAATTTTTTTTAATTTTTTTTCTTTAAATCATAATAAAAGAAACAATATTATTTTATTATAATAAATAATATAAGCTCTTTTTTCACAATACCACTCTTATTTATCTTTTAAATAATAATATTCTCCTTCTTCTTTCTGTTTTCTATCTAAATAGCTATCTAACTTATTTACTCTCGGTCTTTTTGTTTCTTTATCCCGTCTAAAAGTAATATTCAGGTCTTTTAAGAATTTATTCATGGATGTTCTTAAATCAGTTGGCTTAGTAGCTATTCCATTTAAACCAGGTTCGCCGTAAAACACCATAGCTCTGTCAGAAATATAATCAATAAATACAATATCGTGATCTATGATAAGGGAAGCTGCATTCTTGCTTTCAATAATTTTTCTAATAGCTCTTCCAGCTATCAATCTTTGTTCAACATCTAAAAACGCGGTTGGTTCATCAAAAAGGTAAATTTCAGCTTCTTTTGAAAGAGTAGTAGCTATAGCTAATCTTTGAAGTTCTCCACCACTTAATTCATTAACATCTTTATCTAATAGCTCTTCTAAAGAGAATGGTTTCATGATTTCACTTTTGAAAATATTTGATCCATAGCTAGGTGCAAAGCTGTAGAGAAAATCTTCAACTCTCCCATCAAAGTCTGAAGCAATGTATTGTGGTTTGTAAGCTATGTCAATTTTTTCCTTGATTTTTCCTTTATCTGGTTTTTCTGCTTCTGCTAATATCTTTGCAAAGGTTGTTTTTCCTATTCCATTGGAACCAAAAGCTGTAACAATTTCATCATGGAATATTTCTCCCTCATCTATTTCAAGTGAAAATCCTTCATATGATTTTTCCAAAGCAGTGTAAGAACTAATAGCTTCTCCTTCATCTTCTACTGTTGGAGGGCGAACTGTAAATTCAATAGCTTGTTTCCTAATTCTCACATTTTCTTCCTTTAAAAAACCATTGATATAAGCATTTATTCCTACTCTAACTCCTTTCATTTGAGATACTACGCCATATGCACCAGCTTGACCATAAAGTACATGGACATAATCTGAAATAGCATCTAAAGTAGCTAAATCATGTTCTATAACCATTACAGACTTTCCACTTTCAGCTAATGACCTTATCACCTTAACAGCATTTAGCCTTTGTCTGACATCTAACCATGAGGTTGGCTCGTCAAAGTAGTAGAAATCTCCATCTCTTAGTACACTTGCAGCAATAGCTACTCTTTGAAGTTCTCCTCCACTGAGATTAGCTATTTCCCGAGATAAGATATTTTCCAAATCAAGGTTTTCTAAGATTTCATCAAATTTCCCTCGCTCATCAACACCTTTTAAAAGTGTTTCCACATTTCCTTTAACAAATTTTGGTAGCTCGTCAACCATCTGTGGTTTGTGAATAACTTTAGACTTCCCTTGAGATAGATTTTTAAAGTAACTTTGCATTTGCGATCCTTTAAAGTGTTGGATAACCTTTTCCCATTTTTCTTGTGTTTGATCTTCTTTTTTATCGTTATCGTTATTATCTTCCCAATTACCTAAATTCGGTATTAACTCTCCTGAAAGGATTCTTATTATGGTAGATTTTCCAATTCCATTTGGTCCAAGTATCCCCACTACAGAACCATCACTTACATTAGGAAGATGGAATAATTCAAACATATTTTGCCCATATCTATGAATCGGATTTTCGAGGGCTTCTGGAATATTAATAACACTTACAGCATCAAATGGACATCGGTTAGTACAAATTCCACAACCAGAACATAATTCTTCAGATATCAATGGTTTTTTTGATTTTTCATCAATGACTATTGTATCTTCTTCCATTCTAACTCCAGGACAATATTCAATACAAGTATAATGACATTTCTTTGGTTGGCAGCGATCATGATCTAATATGGAAATTCTACTCAATTTATCACCAGTTTCTAAAAACCATTTAATTAGTTAAAAATTTTTTTAATATTTATTTCTTTAAATTTCACTTTTTATATTAATTTTTTAAATTTCTCTTTTTATATTAATTTTTTAAATTTCATT
>WRNS01000074.1 GCA_009776495.1 Methanobrevibacter sp.
TAAGATTTATTAAAAAGATTATTAAATTAAGATTTATTAAAAAGATTATAAAATTAAGATTTATTAAAAGATTAAAAAATTAAAATTATAATAAAATATTAATTAATATTAAAAATATAAATTTATTAAACAATGGAGGATTGTTTATTTTAGTAAATAATATAACAAAGGAAATTTCAAAACTTTTTCTTGTAACCTCACTAACCATTAATGAATTCATTCAAAACAAAGATAAAGAGTCAAAACAACAGATTGAAGAGTATTTAATGATTTTAAACGATTCTAGGAATGTTTTAAAAGAAAAAATTGAAAAAGATATTGAAAAAGAATTAGATAATATTGAAATAGGTGCCTTTGATACATATCATGAGGGATTCATATTATTAACTATCAATAGACCCTTATCAAGAACAGAACAAGGTGTGATAAATAACTATTTTGGGACTATGGGGATTGAATCTGAAGAGGGTACTGTAAATAACATACATGGTTTTATTAGCAAATGGACTTATGATGACACCTGGTTAGAAATGTGAATAGTATAAATTAAAAAAAAGTAAATTAAAATATTTTTAATTTTTTTAAAAAAAGTATAAATTAAAATATTTTAAATTTTTAAAAAAAAGTATCAATAAAAATATTTTAAATTTTTTTAAAAAAGTGAAATAATGAAAGTTTCTGTTTTTGTTCCATCCCATATTACTGGTTTTTTTTCAATAGCTAACGATGATAATCCTGCAAAAAAAGGGTCATGTGGAGCTGGAGTATTGCTTGATAAAGGAGTTTTAACCACGATAAAATCCTCACGAAAAGAAAACAAAGTTGAAATAAAAATCAATGGGAAAAAAGACATAAAAAATGAAACCATATCTATTAAAACCTTAGAGTTAATAAAAAAAGATTTTAAAATTGAAGAAGGTTTAAAAATTAATCAAAATATTGAAGTTCCTGTGGGATCAGGTTTTGGAACCTCAGCTTCTTCAGCATTAGGAGTAGCTATTGCCTTTTTTAAATCAGCCAATATTAACATTTCACTTGAATCTGCAAGTCAATATGCTCATAGAGCTGAAATAGAATTGAAAAGTGGATTAGGGGATGTTATTGGTCAAACATCTAAAGGGATTGTGCTTAGAAAAAAACCAGGAGCTCCAGGATTTGGAGAAGTAGAATCTGTTAAGAATGAAAATGAATTAGATAATATTTATGTAATTACCAAAACACTAGGAAAAATCGATAATGACAGTATACTTGGAAACCCTACTTTTCAAAAGAGAATAAATGGAATTGGATTCGATATTTTAAAAAAATTCATGATTAACCCTAATATAGAAAATTTCCTTAAATATTCACTTGAATTTGCAAAAAAAACAAAATTAATCAATGAAGATGTTTTAGAAATAGTCAATGAAATGAATAAACATACTTTAGGCGCTTCAATGGCTATGCTTGGAAATACTGCATTTGCATTTTCGACTAATCCAGACTATGATATTGAAGGTTCCATAATATCAAAAATAGATAATAATGGTATTAAAATTTTCTAAAAAGTTGTATTATTAAATTTGTTATAATGAAAAGTTATATTATTAGATTTATTATAATGAAAAGTTATATTATTAGATTTATTATTATGAAAAGTTGTATTATTAAATTTATTATAATGAAAAGTTATATTATTAGATTTATTTAAAGGAAAAGTTATTAATTATTAAATTTATTAAAAGGAATATAATGATAAAGATTTGTTATGACGTCAAAGTCTATAGAAAGATATTAGAGAATATCCTCGATGAAAATGATTTAGTTGTTGAATTAGGTTGTCATGTTGGAAAAACTAGCCAATTAATAGCTGAAAAAGTTGAAAAAGGAAGATTAATATGTTTAGACAATAGTCCTGAAGCAACAGCTAAAATGAATAATTTAAAAATTATTTATCCTAATTTAAAATTTATTAATGGGGATGTGCGTCTTCATGAAACTTTAAAACAAGTTTTTGAACTTATACAAAAATGTGATGTATTAGCTATTGATTTAGGTGGAGGTTATCATCCTGATACTACATTTAAGGTGTATTATATATGGGCATCTACGTTAAAGCCAAAACATTCTATAATTAGAAATAGAGGATTAATAGATTTTGTGAAAACAAGCGAAGTTTGTGAAAATTTTCAGTCAAAAGAGGGATGGCTGGAATCTTGTGGAAATGAAGGAATACCTCCTCAGATATCTGAATTTAAGCTATGGTCTTCTTCTATTAAATAATTGAAAATATTTATTTATTAAAAATAAAAAAAATAAAAAAAATATTATTGTTTTTCATAAATGAAAACACAAAAAAGTTTTTATTATTTAAACTATAAATATTATTGATGTTGTGTATAACAGGGTTTTTAGAAAAATAAATTATCTCTTAAAAATTGAAAACTTCAAATCAACTTCACAATCAAATAGAGGGATGGATTATGATTGGGAAAAAAATTCGAATGGAAAGAATCATTAACAGAAAGACCAAAAGAACGGTTATAGCTCCTATGGATCATGGAGTATCTATTGGTCCTGTAAAAGGCATAGTAAATATGAGTAAAACTATTGAAAGTATTTCAAACGGTGGAGCTAATGCTGTTTTAATGCATAAAGGTATAGTCGAGTTAGGTCACAGAGGTTATGGTAAAGATATTGGACTTATTGTGCATTTATCTGCAAGTTCATCACTTAGTCCAGATCCTAACAATAAAGTGAGGGTAACTACCGTTGAGAAAGCTATACAACTTGGTGCTGATGCTGTTTCTGTTCATGTGAATATAGGCTCTGAAACAGAAGCAGATATGTTAGTTGAACTAGGATTTGTAGCTGAAACATGCGGTCAGTGGGGAATTCCACTCATAGCTATGATGTATCCTCGTGGAGAAAAAATAAAAAATGAACATGATGTTGCACTAGTAAAACATGCTGCAAGGGTAGGTTCAGAAATTGGAGCAGATATTATAAAAACTAATTATACTGGAGATCCAGATTCATTTATAGAAGTTGTGGAAGGAGCTTTAGTTCCAGTAGTTATAGCTGGAGGCCCTAAAGTAGAAACCGATAGAGAATTATTAGAAATGGTTAGAGATTCTTTAGAAGTTGGCGGTGCGGGTGTAGCATTTGGAAGAAATCTTTTCCAAGCCAAAGATCCTGGAAAAATTACAAGAGCTATTGCTGAAGTTGTCCACAAAGATTTAGATGTTGAAGAAGCTTTAAAACTTATGTAGTATTCGCTGATGATTTTTCGATAGCTATTTGGTATTAGCTGATGATTATTTAATAGCTATTTAATATTTGTCTTATTCAGCATATACAAAAAATTATTTATAGCCATGAGAAACTCAAGGAGAGGTAAAAATGAGTGATTTAAGGTGTATATTTGATTTTGATAAGATTTGTAATAAGTGTGGAGACTGCGATGTTGTGTTTTACGACGAGGAATATGATGACTGATATCATTCGATTATTACTTTAAATTTTAAAAATTTAATTAAAATCCTTATTTTTTTTATTAAATTTTTTTATTAAATTATTTTATTAAAAATCATGAATTCATATCATTATTTTTTTTATTAAATTATTTTATTAAAAATCATGAATTCATATTATTATTTTTTTTAAAAAATTATTATATTAATGAAAATAAAGAATAAGTATCTTTTTTCTTTATAAATTAACACAGGGATTAAAAATGACAAAAAAATTTGCTTGGATAATGTCTCCTGATAAAAATTGGGATGATAAAAAAGGTTTAATAACAACGTCTCTTGAATCAGGAATTGACCATGTCTTAGATTTATCTGATATAGATAAGATTCAAAAATTAGGAAATATAAATGTTGTGAGTCCAAATGAAAAATCAGACATAGTTTTAACTGGAATCAAAGGAGAAGGAGATGGAACTCTCCAATTAAAAGACAATTTAGATGATTCAAATGATTTAAATCTAGCTAAAAACTATAAAAATAAAGGAAAAACAGTAGCTAGTTACATTGAAATTCAAGATAAAAAGCATGAAGAGTTAGCAAGAAAACTTGGAAAGGTTGTTGATTATCTAATCCTTGTAGGTAAAAACTGGACTGTTATTCCACTTGAGAATATTATAGCTGATTTACAAAAGGTAGATGTAAAAATCATAGCTGCAGTTTCTAGTTATGAGGAAGCAAAATTAGCTATTGAAACATTGGAAACTGGAACCGACGGTGTAATATTCCAGCCAAAAGATTTTAATCAAATAAAAGAAATAGCTAATCTCGTTTTAGATGCTAGTTCTAATAAATATGATTTAAAAGAAGCTACGGTTACAGGAATAAAACCTGTTGGAATAGGAGATAGAGTTTGTGTTGATGCCTCAGCTATGATGAATGTTGGAGAAGGAATGTTAATTGGTTCTTATTCAAAGACCATGTTCTTGGTTCATAGTGAATCTTTAGAAAGTGAGTATGTAGCTTCAAGGCCATTTAGAGTAAATGCAGGACCTGTTCAAGCTTATATTATGGTTCCAGGAAATAAAACAAAGTATTTATCTGAAATTGAAACTGGAGATGAGGTTTTAGTGGTTGATAAAAATGGTAACACCCAAACCACAGTTGTTGGTAGGGTGAAAATTGAAAAAAGACCACTTATTCTTATCGAAGCAGAATATGAAAGTATAAAAATAAAAACATTGCTTCAAAACGCCGAAACAATTCGACTTGTTAATGGGGAAGGAGAAGCTATTTCTGTTTCAGACCTCAAACTCGGAGATAAAGTTAAAGTTTTCATTGATGAAGGAGCTAGACACTTTGGAATGTCTATTGAAGAGACAATAATCGAGAAATAGCTAAACCTCTTGAATAGAAGTTTTAAAAAAGTGAATTTTTTTAAAACATTTCATAAAGTTATTTGAACATCACATAACGTAATCTGACAAATATCAATTATTAAATGAATTGAAAATGGAATTTTGTGATCTAATGAGTAATTCTGAGCTTAGAGCTTTTTTAGCTATTGATATTGATAAAAAATTGACTCCAAAGATTGGAGACCTTCAAAAAGAATTTAAAAAAACTAATGCCAATGTAAAATATGTTGAAATAGAAAATATCCATTTTACACTCAAATTTTTTGGAAGTATTAATGAAAAAATCCTTGAAAAAATATCAGTAGCTATTTTAGATGTTTTAGAGGATTATGAGCCAATAGAAATAGCTATTGAAGGAACTGGTTCTTTTCCAAATGAAGATTTTATAAAAGTTATTTGGATTGGAATCAAAGAAAATCCAGCATTAATTGATTTAGCTAAAAAATTAGATGTTGAATTCAATAAATTAGGTTTTAGAAAGGAAAAAAATTATTCTCCTCACTTAACAATCGGTAGAATGAGAAGTCCGAAAAATAAGAATGAAGTTAAAGATAAAATAGCTACTTTCAAAGATATTGAAATTGGAAAAATGACCATTAATACAATATCTTTGAAAAAAAGTGAATTAACTCCTAAGGGACCTATTTACACTGATTTAAAAACTTTCAATTTATAATTTATTTTATAATATTCATTTATAGCTAATTTCAAAATATTCTTATATGAAATATTTATTATAATTATGAAATATATATTCTAATAAAGAAATATTTATTATAATTATGAAATATATATT
>WRNS01000075.1 GCA_009776495.1 Methanobrevibacter sp.
TTTTTATATTTTTAAACCTTTTTTAACTTTTATTTTTTTTTATTTTTTTAGTTTTTTTATTTTTTTTTAATTTTTTAGTTTATTTTATTATTTTTTAAATTTTTTTCAGATAAAAACTTTTATTAAAAAGAATAATAATTATCATAATCTATTAAAATATTTTGTTTGCCTAAAATTAAACAAAGTATATTAACTAGTTAATACATATATTTTTTATATAATTTTTTTTTGCATTGTAAATCATTTTTACAGGTAAATGATAGCTATAAATTAGTTAAAAATCTTATTAAAAATGTGGAGTAAAGATGAAAATGCCCATATTTGGATTAATTTAAGATTAATTTAATAATTTATTTTAATTGAGGTGTCATTATGGAAAAACATACAGGTTCTAGATTTGCTCATGCTACTAAAGCTCATCCTTGTTTTAGTGAAAAAATGCATGATGCAGTTGGTAGGGTTCATATTCCAATAGCTCCTAAATGTAATATTTATTGTAATTTTTGTACACGAGATATTAATCAAGATGAAACTGGACCTAAGGAAGCTTCTTGTGCTATGAGTGTTGATGAAGCAACAAAACATGTTGAAAATGCAATAAATAAAGGTTCAATTTCTGTGGTAGGAGTGTCTGGTCCTGGTGATTCATTAGCTAATGAGTCTACTTTCGAGTTTTTCAAAAAATTAACCAAAACCAATCCTAATCTTTTTAGGTGTATGACAACAAATGGGCTTTTGCTTCCAGATTATGCTGAAAAACTTGCAGAACTTGGAATAAATACTGTAACTGTTACTGTAAATGCTATTGATCCTGAAATAGCTAAAGATATATATACTTTCATTAACTTTAAAGGTAAAATTTATAAAGGGATAGAAGCTGCAGAAATCCTTATTAAAAACCAGATTGAAGGGATTGAGAAATTAGCTAATCTTGGAGTTTTTATTAAGGTTAACAGTGTTTTGATTCCAGGATTGAATGATGAACATATTGTGGAAATAGCTAAAGAAGTTAAAAAAAGAGGAGCTTCTCTTATGAATGTTTTACCTCTTGAACCACAGAACAAAATGAAAGATTATCACAAACCTACTTGTGCTCAAATTGGAGAAGTTAGGGATAAGGTTGAAGCGGTTTTTCCAGTATTTAGATCTTGCAGTCAATGTAAAAAAAAATATTTTTATGAAAAAAGAAAAAGTAATTATTCTTAAAAATTAAATTTTTACTTAAGAATTTTATTTACTAAAGAATTTTATATGCTTAAGAATTTTATATATTAAAGAATTTTATTTACTAAAGAATTTTATATGTTTATTAAAAAGTGAGGTATCATTATGGAAGAACGTAACGGCTCTAGATTTGCTCATGTTACTAAAGCTCATCCATGTTTTAATGAAAAAATGCATGATAAAGTTGGTAGAGCTCATGTTCCAATAGCTCCTAAGTGTAATATTTATTGTAATTTTTGTACAAGAGACATTAATCAAGATGAAAATAGGCCTGGAGTAGCTTCTTGTGTTATGAATGCAGACGATGCAGTTGAACATGTTGAAGAAGTTACAAAAGAAGGTCCAATAGCTGTTGTTGGAGTAGCTGGCCCTGGTGATTCATTAGCTAATGAAGCTACTTTTGAATTTTTTGAAAAATTAGATAAAGCTAATCCAGACCTTATAAAATGTATGAGTACAAATGGACTTTTACTTCCAGATTATGCTGAAAAACTAGCAGAACTTGGGGTGAATACAGTTACTGTTACTGTTAATGCTATTGATCCTGAAATAGCTAAAGATATTTATACTTTCATCAATTACAAAGATAAAGTTTATAAAGGTAAAGAAGCTGTAGAAATCCTTATTAAAAACCAGCTTGAAGGGATTGAGAAATTAGCTAATTTAGGGGTTGTTATTAAGGTTAACAGTGTCTTGATTCCAGGATTGAATGATGAACATATTGTGGAAATAGCTAAAGAGGTTAAAAAAAGAGGAGCTTCACTTATGAATGTTTTACCTCTCATTCCATTGAATAAAATGAAGGATTTTTCTCGACCTGGCTGTGCTGAAATTGAAAAAGTTAGGGATGAAGTTGAAGAAATCTTACCAGTTTTCAGAGCTTGTACTCAATGTAGGGCTGATGCTTATGGAATTCCTGGTAAAAAATCTGAGGATAAACATTTAGGTATGACTCCTGCAAGCCATTATTGATATTGAATAATTTGAGATTTAACAATTTTATTTGTTTTTTCCACTTTTTTCTTTAATATTATTATTTAAGAAAGAAATTTTCTTTATATTATTATATAAGAAAGAAATATTTAGTGGAAATTCATTACCATATAGATTAGTTAAAAAAATTGTTTCATAATAATCATATTGACATTTTCTAAAAAAATATCTTAAAATTTCAAAGAAGGAGGAGTTATAAATGCTAAGAAAAAAAAGGACTATTTTACTAATTTTAATAATTGCAATTATATTACTTTCTTTGACAACAATAACTAATGTTATTGCTGCAGATAATACTAATTTAAGAATTAGTGATGGTGTGGGGCGATTTGATACAGTTTCAAAACTATCTGCTTCTTTAATTAGCAATGGAAATGGGGTTTCAAATAAAAATGTTTCATTTTACATAAATAACACTTATATTGGACATAATAAAACTGATTCAAAGGGAATAGTCAATTTGAATTATTTAGTCACAGAAGTTGGTACTTATAATATTAAAGTTAAATTTGGTGGAGATTCAAATTACTTATCTTGTGAAAATACTTCAAAATTAATTGTTCCAAAAACTCCAACTGTTTTAGAAGCAGGTGATTACTTAACTATTAAAAAAACAGTCACGTTTAAAGCTATACTTCATTGTAACTGGGGAAACTTAATGAAGGGGAAAACAATTAAATTCTATGTTAATGGAAAATATGTTGGAAAAGGTGTGACTGATATTTTAGGAAAAGTTTACTATGAGTATAAGATTAAACAACCTGGAAATTATAAAGTTACAGCTGTTTTTCAAGGAGAAAGTCGGTATCTAAAATCTCAAAAAGTAACAACACTTATAGTTCCTAAATCTAAATTATACATAAAAAACTCAAAAATTTTGGAAGGTAAATATGTTTACATTAAATCAAAGGTCTATAACTTCAGAGAAGGAAAATCTTCTTTAAAAATTTATTTTAAATATCCTAAAGAATGTGTTTTTAAAGATATTCAGAACGATATTGGAACATATAAAGTTAATAAAAAAACAAGAGTTGTTTCATGGATTATTCCTAAGTTAAATGGAAAAAGCTCAACTTCATTTCTGTTAAAACTTTATCCTGAAATTAATAAAAAATACACAGTTATTCAAACTATTAAACAACCTTCAAAAAAAATTACTACCAAAAAGATTTCATTTATTTCTAAGGAAGTGAAAACACTATAAAAAATTTAAACCAAATAATTTGTGGCTTTCATTTTTCATTATTAAAACTTAATTTAAATAACAATATTTAATTATTAGGGGTAATTTTTTGAATCCATTAAATATAAATTACTAAAATTGTTTATAAATTAAATTTAGTTTTTTAAATAGCTTATAAATTAAATAGAGATGAAAAATATTAAATATAAAATTTTCAAGAGGGATAAAATGTATAAAAGGACATACATTAAAAATATCATTTTTTTAATTTTTTTATTAGCTACAGTTTTAACCATTGTTTCAGTATCATATGGGGCACTATTTGAGCCAGAAAAGAAAATTGATTCTGGAAAAAAGATAATAGTTCTTAATAAAGAAAAATACAAAATTAACTGGGAAACTGATAAAGTAATAGATGGTGATAAAAAATCTGTGAGTATTAAATATAAATCTATGAAAAATAAAACAAACAGGGGCAATTTGTATATTACTCTTTATAAAAATGGTAAAAATAAGATAAATTTTATAAAACACTCGTCATCAATGATATTTTCTGATAGTAAGATAATAAAAACTAAAATCAGTTCAGATAAGTATTATTGGAGTAAATTAAGACCTAAAATTACACAACTTACTAAAAATATAATATTAAACAAAAAAACTCTCAAATATAATGGAAATAGGTATTTTTATAAAACATTAACTGATCCTATAAACAATGAAACAGTAATTCATAAGTATAAAATGAATTGTAAAGTTTACTTTTATAATAAAACTTCGTCTATAGAAATATTGAAAAAATATACATGCTTAGATAATAATGAAAAAAAGTATATCCATTTTCATAGTCAGGATATCCGTATTGAAAAATATAAAGGAAAATTGAGAATTATAATTTACTCATATGATCATATTCCTTACGATTGTGGACCAGGTCCGCAACCATCTTATAAATATGTTAAAACTAATTTTAGCCCAAAGCAATACTACCTACACGTCTATAAAAAAAAGCTGGAAACAGAAAAATTAGCGGAAGATATTACTTATATTAATGCAAGTTATTACTTAAAATAAACAAGATTAAAAAAAGAGATAGAGGAGGATTAACTAAAGTTTTTTCTATTAAATATAAATTACTAAAATTGTTTATAAATTTAATTTAGTTTTTTAAATAGCTTATAAATTAAATAGAGATGAAAAATATTAAATATAAAATTTTCAAGAGGGGATAAAATGTATAAAAGGACATACATTAAAAATATCATTTTTTTAATTTTTTTATTAGCTACAGTTTTAGCCATTGTTTCAGTATCATATGGGGCAACATTTGAGACAGTAAAGAAAATTGATTCTGGAAAAAAGATAATAGTACTGAATAAAGAAAAATACAAAATTAAGTGGGTAGCTGAAAAAGTCACAATACGCGGTGAAAAAAATAATTTTGATATTACATATAAATCTCTGAAAAATAAAAAAAATAAGGGTTATTTGCACTTTACTCTTGAAAAAGCAGGGAAAAATAAGATACGTATTGAAAATCGTTCATCTCCAATGATAATATCTGATAGTAAGATAATAAAAACTAAAATCAGTATAGATAAGTATTATTGGAATAAATTAAGACCTAAAATAACACAATTTACTAAAAATGTAATGTTTAACAAAAGAACTCTCAAATATAATGAAAAGAGGAATTTTAATAAAACATTAACTGATCCTATAAACAATGAAACAGTAATTAATAAATATAAAGTGAATTGGAAAGTTTACTATTTTAGCAAAATTTCATCTATAGAAATATCAAAAAGATATACAAATAAGAATAATATAAGTAATAATATGTTCTCTAACCAGGATATCCGTATAGAAAACTATATTAAAGGAAAATTGAGAATTACTATTCACTCATATAGTAATGTTGCTCAAAATTGCGGATCAAGTGTGAGTATATCTACTAAGTATGTAAAAACTAATTTTACCCCAAAGCAATACTACTTACACGTCTATAAAAAAAAGCTGGAATCAGAAATATTAACTGAAAATAGTACTAATAATAAAAAAGATTAAAAGATAAGTGATAGAAGAATGATTTACTAAAGTTTTTTCATAAACAAATTTTTCATTTTTTATTTTAATATTAATACTTATTTTTTTATTTTTTTTATTTATTTTTTTTAAATAATTTTTTAATAATTTTAATATTTTTTTTA
>WRNS01000076.1 GCA_009776495.1 Methanobrevibacter sp.
TGTAATGATTAAAAATAATCATTAAGAATTCTATGATTTTATTCATTAAGATTGAAAATAATATTAAATAAGTTTTTTTATTTATTTATTTGGACTTAATTTTTATTAGGATTTAACTTCAAAAAAACTTATTAAATATAAATTGGAGGTTGTGGATCTTTTTTAACTTCTTCTGCTAACTTTTTAAGTCTTGACTCTATATTCTCAGCTTCTTGGATTAGTGGTTTATAGTCAAGCTCAATATCAATTAACTTGTTTAGGCTCTGAACAACTTCAGCTGCAGCTCTTGGATCTGGATATTGTGTAAGTGTTTCTGCTAATATACAAGTTCCGGGAATGTTTTTCATTGCTGTTTGAGTAAGTAAAGTTCCAGATATTCCATTTAAATTACCCATCTGCAGAATAGGAATATCTTTATTCTTAAGTTTTTCCAAAGATTCGACACTATTAGCTACTGCTGCTGTAGGATTCATCTTTTCCCTTACAATTGCACTATTAAAAGTTATTAACTCTTTACTATTATTTTTATCCATCCAGTCCACGATGGCATTTGTCATGTCAAAGACAACATTTTGCGGGACAATAAAGTCTGATAAGAATAAAACTAACCCTTCACCTTCGTATATCCGGAATGGATGTAAAGTCAATCCTTTATACAAAACAGCTAATGGTGGAAAATATTTAGATTCAATATAACCTATTTCTTTCATTTTTAAATTATCAACTAATAGCCATCCAACAATGTTCCCTATAAGTCCTGCACCTGGAGAACCTTCTAGAATAATTGCATCTTCAATATTTTCAGACATTATTCTACAACAATCTGTTCTTGTTTCTACTTTCATTTAATTCAACTCATTAAATTCAATAAAAAGTCATTATTTTAATAATAGATGAAAATTTCTTTTTCCCTATGGGCTTGATTTGTTGAAATTAGCTATTAATAAGTAATCAAGCTCTTCCAATAACTTTACCATTTTTGGAATCGATTTCAATACCATCTACAATGTTTCCATTGGCATCGATTACTGGAACAAGCCAGTTTCCATTATCTAAAGTTTTTGGAGTTCCAGCATAACATCCTTCTGCTGCAATATGATTATTAGCTATATTTTTCGCATTAGAAGCTGAGATTCCAGATCCAGAACCACTATTAGTACCAGATCCACCACTTCCAGATCCACTACCTCCAGATTCACCATTTCCCGTTTCTTGGTCGTCTCCACCTGTGGTAGAATCTTCTGGATTAAAACCTGGAAGATTTGTGAATATGTTATTTTCAGGATTTATTAATCCATAGGCGGTCACACCAGCTCCTATACATAAAACTACTATGATTGAAATAATAATATTAGAATTTTTCATCTTTTCACCTTTATAGATTTTTCATTTTTTTTTTTTTTTTAATGCTGATTAATCATTTTTATTCATTAATCTTTCTTTAACCATGTCAAACATCTATTAATTTTTCACATCTTATTTAATTTTGACCTTAAAAATACTTAAATTTTTTGCATAAAAAAATTATAAATCTTAATGAAATCTTCTTAAAAATCATCATTATTGATTAGACTAATTAAAAAACTATTACTTAAAAAAATTATTCATTATAAGCTATTTTTATTATTCATATATCTTTTTTTTATTTAAAATTTTTATTTCAACATAACAAGCCAACATATAATAAGTTTTTTGAGTTTATATTATTTTTTTTGAAAATTTTATTAAAAAATTAAATTGATTATTCATTATTATATATTATTTTATGTTTCTTTTTCTTAAAATATGAAAGCTTTATTAATAAGAATATATTTAAATAATATTTGTTATTTTTTAATTTTTTATAAATAAAGAGGTGACACATTTGAGCGAAAAAATAGTTATATCTCCTACATCTCGTCAGGAAGGGCATGCTGAGCTTGTCATGGAAGTCGATGATGAAGGGATAGTTACAAAAGGAAGATACTTTAGTATCACTCCTGTTAGAGGCTTAGAGAAACTCGTAGCTGGTAAAGCACCTGAAACTGCCCCAGTTATGTGTCAGAGGATTTGTGGCGTATGTCCAATTCCCCATACTTTAGCTTCTGTAGAGGCAATGGACGACTCATTAAATATTGAAGTCCCTAAAGCCGGTCAATTGTTGAGAGAACTAACATTAGCTGCACACACAGTTAACAGTCATGGTATACATCATTTTTTAATGGCTACTGATATTGTACCAGAAAATTTATTTGCCGATGCTGTAAACAGTGTTTCTACTATAAGAAAGAACATGCAATATGTTGTTGATATGGTTGCTGGTGAAGGTATCCACCCATCTGATGTTAGAATCGGTGGTATGGCTAGTAACATTAGTGAATTAGCTAGAAAAAAATTATACTCAAGATTAAAAGCATTAGTACCTGTTGTAGATGCTCATGTTGAGTTAATTATTGGATTAGTAGAGGACAAAGGATTCCCAGAAGGATTAGGTGTACACAATCAACCTACTTTTGCTAGTGATAGAATATATGGAAAAAGAGAGTTCTTTGACTTAGACAGATTTACCGAAGTCATGCCTGAAAGTTGGTATGGTGATGCAGAAATAGGTAAAAAAGCTTGTTCCACTATTCCTTTATGGGATGGTGTTAGTGTAGAAACTGGTCCAAGAGCAAGAGCTTCTATATTTGCAGGATTCAAAGAAAGAGGAGTTGTGGCTCAACATGTAGCTAGAGCTCTAGAAATGAAAACTTATCTTTCAAGAGCAATAGCTATACTTGATGAATTAAATACTTCAGCACCAACTTTAGCTGAATTTGATTCAAGAGGAACAAATAAACTTGGTATTGGTGCTATTGAAGGACCAAGAGGTTTAGACGTTCACTTAGCACAAGTTGCTGATGGAAAAACCCAATTTTACAGTGCATTAGTACCTACTACATGGAATATTCCAACTATGGGTCCTGCAACTGAAGGTTTCCACCATGAATTTGGACCTCATGTAATACGAGCTTATGACCCTTGTTTATCTTGTGCTACTCATGTTATGGTAGTGGATGATGAAGACAAGAGCGTTGTTAAAAATGAAATGGTAAGAATCTAATTATTGATTATTATATCGATAATGGATATTTAAGGGAATAACATGGCATATGAAGCAGAGACATTGGTTGTAGGATGTGGAAACATCCTTTTTAAAGATGATGGATTTGGACCTGAGGTAATAAATGCTTTAGAAGATTATTTTAAAGATAAAGAAATGCCAAAGGAAACAATGTTTATTGATGCTGGAACTGGAGCAACACACTTTATATTTACTCTACCTCATGAAAAGTGGAAAAAGTTAATTGTTGTTGATGTTGTTGAGTTCAATGCAGAACCAGGAACTCTTAAACTTTTTAGCCCTTATGACATGCCAAAGGGAGCATATGAAAATGTTCACTCTTGGCCTGTTGAAGAACCACTTCATGATTTAGCAGAAAATATAGAAGTGGTTATTGTAGGATGCAAACCAAAAGAAATCTCTGTACCTAATGTAGAAATGGGTTTAACTGACCCAGTTAAAAATGCTATCCCTAAAGCCATTGAAATGATTTTAAAAGAAATAGGGGTTTAGCAAATGCTTGCAAGAATTAAACGGTTTTTAGGTCTTGGAGCGGACTTAGAAAAAGAAGCTAAGCCAAAGCCAAAAAAAGAGGAATCTTCACAACAGGAGGTTGGAAAAGTGGCTGAAAAACCAAAAATAGGATATATTCACTTAAGTGGGTGTACTGGTGATGGTATATCATTAACAGAAAATTATGATATTCTCGCTGAGTTACTTACTAATATGGTAGATATTGTTTATGGACAAACCTTAGCAGATGTATGGTATAATGATGGAGTTAACCAAAATAATCCAGATATGGTTGACGACATGCCAGAAATGGATTTAGCATTAGTTGAAGGATCTGTCTGTTTACAAGATGAACACAGTATGCATGAACTTAAAAAATTAAGAGAAAGAGCTAAATTAGTATGTGCTTATGGATCTTGTGCTGCTAATGGATGTTTCACACGTTACAGTCGTGGTGGACAACAAGCACAACCAAAACATGAGGCATTTTTACCAATTGGAGAGGTAGTACAAGTAGATCTTACAATTCCAGGCTGCCCAGTTTCTCCAGAAATTGTAGCTAAATCTGTAGTTGCACTTATCAACGGAGATATGGAGTATTTACAACCTATGCTTGATATGGCAGGCTGTACTTACAACTGTGGCTGTGACTTACAGAAAAATATTGTTAATAAATCTCTTTGTACTGGATGTGGAACATGTGCAATGTCTTGTCAAACAAGAGCTATTTGCATGAGAGAAGGAAGACCAGACATTAATAATGATAGATGTATCAAATGTGGAGTTTGTTACACACACTGTCCTAGAAGCTGGTTCCCTGCAGAACAGATCAATAAAGATTTAGGACTATAGGAGGATTTAAAATGGTATTAGGTACTTATAAAGAAGCAGTATCTGCAAGAGCTACTGATAAACAAATCCAAAAAGTCTCACAAGATGGTGGAATCGTAACAGCATTATTGTCCTTCGCATTAGAAGAAGGAGTTATTGAAGGAGCTGTAGTAGCTGGACCTACTGATGAGTTATGGAAACCAGAACCATTGGTTGCTATGACTACTGATGAGATTCTCTCTGCAGCAGGAACAAAATATACTTTTTCTCCAAATGTTGCAGCACTTAAAAAAGCTGTTAGGCAATATGGTCTTGAAAAAGTAGGAACTGTAGCTATTCCATGCCAACTACAAGGTATCAGAAAAATGCAATCTTATCCATTTGGAACAAGATTCTTAGCTGACAAAATAGCTTTACTTGTTGGTATTTTCTGTATGGAAAATTTCCCATTTGCTTCACTTGAAACTTTCATAAGTGAAAAAATGAAATCTTCCACTGATGTAGTTGAAAAAATGGATATTGGAAAAGGAAAATTCTGGATTAAATCATTCGGAGAAGAAACTGGTCTCCCATTAAAAGAAACTCACGGATATGAACAAGCTGGATGTAACATATGTGCTGATTATACTGCTGAGTTAGCTGATGTATCTACAGGATCTGTAGGTTCACCAGATGGTTGGTCCACTGTTTTTAAAAGAACTGATGCTGGTGCTTCAATATTCGACCAAGCTGTTGAAGCTGGAATTATTGAAACCAAATCTATGGATGATGTAAAACCAGGATTACCAATGCTAGAAAAACTATCACAAGGTAAAATAGACAAAGCTAAAAAAGAAATGGAAAGTAGAATAGAAATCGGACTTCCAGTCCCATTCTAATCATATTTTTCCTTTTTTTATTTTTTTTTAAAAAAAATATTTTTTATATATTAATATTTTATATTAAGATTTAAGGATTATTTCTTTAAATTAAGTATTTTTTAAATAAATTCAATTATTTTTTCATATTTTTAATAATTTTTATTATTTATAAATTTTATTTGTTTTTTCATATTTTTTTAAGAATTATATATTATATTATAAATTTTATTTG
>WRNS01000077.1 GCA_009776495.1 Methanobrevibacter sp.
TAAAAAAGAGATTTCCTAGAATAATTTATCCTTTTTTATTTTGGATTATTCTATCTATTTTAGTATTGACTCTTACTCAACAAGATCTTTCTATATTTAACTCTGCTTACCATTACTTTAGTTTTGCTATAGAAATTTTTTTAACTAAAAGATGGTATGTATGGATGTTAATTGGTGTTTATTTAATAATGCCTATAATTAATGAATTTATTAAAAACAAAGGACTAAAAGGTGTAGAATACTTCTTAATTTTATGGTTTATTACAACTGTAATATGCTGTATAACACAATACATGAAAGTTTCAATGTACTTTTTAGACTTAACTTTTTTTGCTGGACCTTTAGGTTATGTAATGCTTGGGTATTATTTACACAATAAAAAATTCAAATACTCTCCTAACAAAATGGTCCTCTCTGGATTAATCTTATTTGCATTAGGAACAATTTTTAAAGTTTTAATGCTTTGGAATGGAATTCATGTATGTGTCTATTATATTTTCCAAACAAGTAGCTATTTAGAAATTGATATTTTTAATATTATTCAAATAATGGGAATGTTTTTAACCATAAAATATTTGAATAATGTAACTATAAAAGGAAAAGCTAAGTTATCCCATTTTTTAAGTACTGGTATACCTCGTAAATTAACAGACTCTTTAAGTAGATCTAGCTATGGTATTTATCTTAACCATTATATAGTAATTGATATAATACTTGCTTTAAATCTAAAATTAACAAAGCACAACGCTTTAAAATGGATACCTCCTTTAATAATCATTGTTTTAATAACTAGTTGGTTAATAGTATTAATTGTAAAAAAAATTCCATATTTACAAAAAATATCAGGATATTATTAGGACTAAGCTATTATTTACTTATGTCAATTTTTCACGAGTCCATGAAATGATAGTCTAGTTTTTTGTTACTTATCATTTCATACTGTTATATAAATAAAAAACATTTTATTAATTAAAATTACATGTTAATAAGTAAAATTCAAAAAATTTTTTTTTAAAGTTAATCATTTAGTATTTAATAAAAATTTAATATAAGATTTTTTAACAAAGAAGATTAATATTTAAATAGAAAAATTAACTTTTCATTAAAATAAAAGTATAAATGATATTTTTTTTTAAAATTATTCGAAAAAAATTTTTAAAAATATTTTTTTTTAAACAGCTAATTTTCTTTTATTTTAAAATTTAAGAAAAAATAAGCTATCGCTATTTTTTTATACAATTTTAAAGTTTTTGATAATAAAAATAATATTTATCAATGATTTATAGCTATTTTTAAATCTAAAATAAACATATTATTAAAAACTCATAGCTATTTTCAGTTATTAATAAATCATATCAGTTATTTATTCTCTATATAGATTTTAGAATGATTATTCATTTCATTTATCTAATTTTAAGAATTTTTAGCTAAATATAGGCTTTTTTAGTAAAAATAACCTTATTTTTATTAATCACAGCTTTATTCAAAGTTAAATAAAAATTTAAGCTTTTTTAAATCTTTTTTTTTGAAAAGGTTTAAAAAAAATATAGAAACCTTTATTAATCAAGTTAACATAAAATATTTTACATGGTAAATTGTAAGTTTTATAGAAGCAATTTTTCTTACTTTTTCCATAGCCGTTAAAAAAATTCGTGGATAGCGGGCATTTTATTTCAGAGAGAGGCAATCACATTTATTGTGATTATTGAAATTTGAAATAACAATTTTTTTAATTTCGTTATTTCTCGCTAAAGCGAAAAAAAAAGCTAAAGAAAATGAAAAGACTAAAAAATTTTAAGAGGTGAAATATTTCATGACGTCTTTTTTAAACAAAAAATTTAGTTTAATCTTAGTGATACTCGCAACCTTGATTATTGCAACTTCAATTTCAAGTGTAGCTGCTGATTGGCAAACTCAGGGAATTACAACTACCGCTCCAGCTGATGTGAAGTTGGGTGATAACGTAACAGTTTCAGTTGATTTCCAATCAAATGTAGCTGCTGGTGAATGGGCAGATGGAACTTATTCTTTAGAATATAGTACTGATGGAGGTACTACTTGGAATCCTTTGACATCTACTGTTAGTGGTCCTCTTTATGGACATGTGGATAATTCCATTTGGTACCCAACTACTTTGACTTTTAACACAGCAGATATAAACGTGTTAGGTCCTGTTGATATTAAAGCTGTTTACATTCCTAATGCTGCTGATGCTGGTTATGGTTTCACTGGTTTTGATTTTGATACCACTGATACTGGATTTAATCCAAGTGGCGGAGATTATGTTGTATCTATATTTATAACTGCTGATGCAAAAGTAATGAATGCAACTAATGCTACCGATATTAAATTTGGTCAAGAAGGTAACTACACTGGAATTCTAATGGGTTTCAATACTACTTCAGGACTTTATGATATTCCTTTACCAGGTGTAACCTTTGATTATTTCTTAAACGGAGTATTAGTAAGTTCTGACACAACTGATGCTGATGGTGCCTTTAATGTCAATTTTGGCCTATTAACTAATTTTACTTCTATCTTAAGATTAGAATTCGATATGGCTGGTGCTGGTTATCCAGAATATCCAGATGATTTTGAACAAAATTTTACTTTAAATGTTGGATTAGGTAAAATTGTAGAAGATGTATTTGTTAACTCAACTGCTGGTTTTTATCTTGGTGATAATGCTACTGTAACTTGGACTTTAGATCCTGATACACTTACTGCTATGGCTGGTAAAAATATACTCGCATGGATAGTTCTTTCCAATCCTAATGATGGTACAGAATGGCGAAAGATTATGGTAGACTTAACTACTAAGAGTTTAGATCTTTCTTCCTTTATTAAAACTCACGAAACTTTAAGAGTTTCACTGTTTATTAATGGTTTAGATCTCACATCACTTACTCAATTCTTCCAATCTGGTGAAGCTGGATATGTTGATACTTTTGTATACACAAACGATTCTATCCCTGTACAAATTACTGATGTAACACCTAATGGTACAGTACATCAAGTAGGTAAAGAAAGTACAATGACTTTCCTTGTTGAGTCTAAATTAGGAGTTGCTGCAAATGGTATCCTTACTGTCACTTTTGATGGTATATACGATTTCAATGTTACCGTTACAAACGGTACTGCAGACTTTACTCATATTTACACTCAAGCTGGTGAAAATAGATATGTAACAACTAAATTCTTAGGTGATGCAGATCAAAATATCAATCCTTCAGTAAAAGGAACAGAGAAAACAGTCAATATAACTAAAGGTAATGCTTCAGTTATTCTCACACAATCTCCAAACATGCTTGCTGCGTTTATTGGTGAAACTGTAACTTTCGATATCTTAATCGATAACTTTTATTTAGCTGCTAATGCTGCTCCAAAGAGTATAACTATTGTATTCACTGATGCAGGCAAAGTAGTAAATGAATTAGTTGTTGATATAGTTGCTGGTACTGTTGATACCAATGCTACAGCTACAATTACCTATAGCTATGTATTAACTCATGCTCCTGTAATTGTTATAGCAAAACTTGTAGATGATAAAGGTAACTACATTACTTCAGAATCTAATAAGCTTACTGTTGTAGTAGTCTAAGATTGTACAAAGTGAAAAAAATAAATTTTTAATTAAAATTATTTTTTTTAGGTAATGGAAAAATTAATAAAAAAAAAATTGTTTATTAGGGGTTAGGTAGAAAAGAGATATTGTAAATTTTTTTATAATATCAATTTTCTCTACCTCCAAACTTTTTTTGAATTATTATTTTGTCCATGATTTGAAAAAAATAATATTTTTCTATTTTTTTTTAAATACATAAAATATAGCTATAAATTCTTTTTTTGTTTTATTATATTAACAATATTATTTTGAAAAACTCTTGATTTTTTCCTGATTTTTTATTAATGATTTATCTTTTTTTACATTAATTAAGTTAACAATGTTATAATTTTTAATGTTTTCTTTTTTAAATATTACAATTTAGTGAAGAAGTTTAAAATTCAGACTAAATTCATTTTATTTAAAGAAAAATCAAACTAGTTAGATAAATTTTTTTTCGTGTAAATTTTTTACTTTAAGACTTATTTTCCGATTTCAAGAGAGTTTTAATGTTCAATTAAATAATAATTTATATACTCCCTTTTAAAAATAGTTATATCTCTTCACTTAGCCTCAGCTAGGTTAAAGAGAAAATATATATTTTATAAAATTGAAAAGTAAGAAGTGATAAAAATGGATAAACATATAAATAAGATATACGAAAAAGCTCAACTTGCTCTGCAAAATCAAGAAGAATATTTGGCTTATATTAGAGCTGAACAAGCCGAATTAGACCGTAAAGCCCAGATAAAATATGGAGAAAGAAAAGGTAAAATAGAAGTAGCTATTAAACTTAAAAAATTAGGTTATCCTATCAAAGAAATAGCTGAAATCACTGGAATTTCAGTAGAAAAAATAAGAGAAATATAAATTGAACGAATTGCTAAAGTATAGTTTAACACAAAAAGCTTAAAAGCAAATAATCAATTATAGTCACAGATTAATCTAAGTTGAATATTAAAAAATGCTCCAAATTTCTCAAATTTAATATATTTTTAGTAATTAATCCCTACATTTTTAAAAAATTCTTTCTATATCTTCAACATTATCAAAAAAAGTATCAAAAGAAACTAAATTACTAATATTTTGATTTTTCATGACTTCAATAATACTAGAATCTGTAAAAGACAAAGCAGTATTATACTTTTTATATATATCCAGTACTTTATCATTAAAATTTAAAATATCAAATTCATTAACAATAACACAATTATCTTTAACAGCATGATAAGTATTAATAGCTAATTCTAAATTTGATTTATTCCCTATGACAGTAACTATTTCATTAACAACCAAATTACTTATAAAACACTCATTATTAAAAATTCCTTCATTTTCCAATTTACAAGCAGATTCATAATGATAATCCGAACTTACAGTATAAGCTACAATAAACGAAGTATCTAAGAATACTTTCACTTATACAACTCCTTTTTAAGGTCAACAGAATTGGTTTTTTGATCTAATTTTACTTTCCCTTTTATATCCTTAAAACTAATTTTTTTTCTAAAACTTACTTCAATTTTTCCTTCTTTGTTTTCTTTCCATTCTACAATATCCTTAGGTTTGATATTATGCTTTTTCCTTATTTTAGATGGTATAGTTGTTTGGTTCCCGTTATAAACAGTAGTTTCAATTGTCATAAAATTTCACCTATCAATATATATTTCACTAGGTGTTTATAAAAGTAGCTACTGAAAAAATTAATCCTAAATAAAAAACATTTATTACAAAACTAGGTATGTACTATTAACATTTTTTTTTTTAAAACGGAATCTTTTTTTTTAACAACTCATAAATATTTTTGATAATCTATAGTTCAATTGTAATATTTATTTCTTAAATTTAATATATATTTCATTATTATAATATATATTTCTCATTTGAAT
>WRNS01000078.1 GCA_009776495.1 Methanobrevibacter sp.
TAATTGCTTTTAAATTAATTTTTTAATTAGTTTTATATTAATTTTTAATAGTTTTAAATTAATATTTAAATTATTTTCCAATATTTTTTTATCAAAATTTTAATGATTGAATTTTTAATTAATTTGATAGATGATTTTGAAAAGATTAATATGCTTTAAAATTTTAAAATATGGAAATATTTAAAAATGTTTGAATTTAAAACTAATATTTACAATTAAGTGTTAATATGACGAGTAAATATAATAAAAAATTTATCATACTTTCAGTGATAATCGGGGCTTTTTTAGTAACGGTACTAGCTACTATGTCATTTACTGTAGCTGCAACTAATTTAGGAAATATAGTATCAGATTGTGAAAATAATATAACTATAGACAATGATATTCCTAAATTTGTTAAAAAACCAAATAAATATGCAATTTCTCCACAATGGTCTAAAACAAAAGGTTTTGAGACAAAAAAGAATAAAATAAAAACTAAAGATGGAAATAAGAAGTACACATTCAAAACCGAGTATTTTCTCCCAACTTCAGGAAAATTAATTGGAAAAAAGGGAAATTTCAATGAATACTGGTATAATTGTCAATCCATAGTCATAGAAGGAAAATATATGTATATTTTAACTTCTCATGGTTATAATGTTAAAAAAGGTTTTATAGTTCGATATGATATGAAAATGCTTAATAAGTTTAATTTAAATAAAGGAAAAAATTTGGCAAATTTACGTAAAATAGGAGCAGCTCTTAGAGATGAGAAAAATTTAACAAAAAATCAAAAACTTATAAGTAAAGCCATAAAAATAGGACCAGTTTTTAATACAGGCCATGGTCAATCATTAGCTTATAATCCTAAAACAAAATCATTGTGGATGTGGCAAGATGATAATTGGACATCACCAACCTTAAAGCTAATGAGAATTAATATGAAAACATTAAAACCTTTTCACATATATAAATTTAAAGTTAGCTATGACAATAAGAAAATTAATAGGGTGCGAAATTTAGCTTTTGATAAAAAGGGAGATTTTTATTTTCATCAGATTATAACTCCATCAAGAGAAGATAGGATTTTTAAAGGTAAAATTGTTAACGATAGAATAGAAGTGAAATTCTTAGCTACAATAAAAAATCGTCCTGGTTGGTATGCTCAATCATTGGCGATTAATCGAGTTTCAAACAGTTTATTCTTAGCTTTTGATGGTGTGTTCTATTCAATTCCATTAGCTAAGCTCAATAAATATACTTTAAATAATACTGATTTTGAATACACGGTACTTGATACTAAACGAGAAACTCAAGGATTGAGTTTTGATCGATATGGAAATACTTATTTGCTTCTCATTAGGGGCAGTGAAGTTTTAAAATCAGTATAAACTTTTTTTGCTTCTTATTAGGGTTGTGAAGTTTTAAAATCACTATAAAACAGTTTAACTTTTTTAAATTTAGTATAAATATATATTTTCCTCTAAATTATTTTCAAAGGTTTCCTACATTTATTTTTTTAGTTTTCTTTTTCCAGTCACTTACTTTTTTCAATATTTAATATATACATATCTATATTTTTATTGTATTAAATTTTTAGTAAAGTTTAAATATTAGTATATGTATATAATTGATTATCCAAAAATGGAGGTATATAGATAATATGTATTTTTCAGGCGACCACTCAGGAAAAGGAAGATATATATGTACAGATTGTTGTAAACCAATATATTTAGAAGATAACTTCGATACAATACCTTTTTGTCCTGAATGTGGAAATAAACAATTTATATCTAGATAAAAATGAAATTTAAAAATATTGTTTCATTTGAAGCTTTAAAATTTAGAAAAAATTGTTATGGTGTGTTAGATCTTATTTAATTTATTTAAAAAGACAATACACACTATTTTTATTAAAATAAAATAAAATTTTTTTTCATCAATGAATTTTTATTATTTTTTTTAGAAAATATCTAAAGTTACTTTTTTATCACTTTTCAATTCTTTTGGAGGTTCAATAGCTTTAAATTCAATACCTTCTTCTTCAAGAAGTTCTTTTGCATCTTCTCCAATTGATGGAGCTACGAGCAATCCACGGATCACTTTTTTTTCAAGTTCAAACTCATTTAAATAGCTATTGTTTTCATCATTAAAATCACTAAGATAGCGTCTTATTTGTTTAACTGCATTTATTCCAGCTTTACGACATTTTAACTCAACGACCATTAGATTTCCTTCTTTGTCTTTTCCTAAAATGTCTATGAATCCATGTTCAGTACTATATTCTCTTGCTGTAGGTTTAAATCCTGCTTCAATCATAGAGGGATGTTTCATTAGCATATCCCCCATATCTTTCTCGTATCCAGTTAACTCTAATTCCTGATAATCTTTAGCTAATGCAAAACTTGCAAAGTGAGTTTTTTTAATTTCCACTTCAAGCTTTTCCTTAGGAGACCTTCTATAACTTTCTAAAATCAATGTTTCATCTTTGATAATAGCCCTTGTTCTGGATTTAGGAGGTTGCCAATTCACAGGATCAACCTTTCGCTCTTGATGAATTAAAAATGATCCATCTGGTTTTAACATAATAAATCTCTCTCCAAAATCAAGTTGACTCATAGCTCTTCCTTCATAAATAACCTTACAACATGCAAATATATTTATCACAGCTTTTTTTCGAAGACCTTCATCAACGAAATCGTAAGTTTCCTCAAAGGATGGATTTTTTAATAATTTGTATTTCATCATATCCCATAATTGATTTATTTATTTAAATGTATTTTAAAATTTATAATTAAAATTTATAATTTTTTATCAGAATAAAGAATTATTAAGAATTTATGTTAAATAATTGTTATGAACTTAATAATTTCGTTTTATACATTATAAATTTAAGTAATTTTGGAAAATTTGGATTAAAGTTTTAAATATTTAAAAATATACTAAGTAAATATAATATTAATATTAATGAAATATAACTTTTTATTAATTCATATTTAAAATAGGAAGTGAGTGTATTAGCTATAAATTAACACTAGATAATGAGGAAGAATTAAAACCAGAATATTTTTACTTGGAATCGTTTAGATTTCAGTCTGGGGATGAATTAACAAATTTGAAAGTAGAGTACACAAGCTTTGGTACTCCAATTAAAGATGAAGAAGGAAAAATAGCTAATGCAGTTGTTTATCTTCATGGTTGGAGTGGAAATTATGGTTCTATAAGGCGAATAGCTGATATTATCGGTCCAAACAATCCTTTGGATACCACTAAATTTTTCATAATATCTCTTTCAGCTTTAGGTTCTCCAAATTCTTCAAGTCCTTCAAGCACTAAATTAACCAATGAGTTTCCTAAGTACTCTATAGAAGATATGGTTAAGTTCCAAATAGAATTTTTAAAAACTAAATTTAATATAACTCATTTAAAAGGAATAATTGGAAACTCTATGGGAGGATTTGAAGCTTTAACATGGGCAGCTAAATATCCTGACAATATGGATTTTTTAATATCTCTTGTAAGTAGCTACAAAGTTGCAGGACATAATTATGCACTTTTCAAGTTTATGAATCACATCATAGAAAATGATCCAAATTATAATAATGGTGCTTACTCAAAACCTCTTAAAAAAGCTACAAAATTAGCTAATGAATCAATGTATCCTTTCGGACTTTCCCGAGAATTTTACAGAAATGAATCTATCGAAGATATCGATTTATATATGAATGAAATGGGAGAAGAAGGGGTTGAAATGGATGCAAATGACATCGTATACAGAAATAATGCTTCAACAAGCTATAATATCGAAGATGTTATATCAAAAATCAAGGTGAAAACCCTCATAGTAGCTATTAATCAAGATCAATATTTTCCACCAGAATTGGATGCTGTTCCAATGTCTAAAATGATTAAAAATTCTCATTTAGTTTCTTATGATACTCTTATGGGACATGTTGGAACTAATGAAATAAAAAAAATTGAAAAAGAAATTAATGTGTTTTTAAATGAATTCAAATAAGTTTTTTATAAAAAAATAAAAAAAAATCTTTTGTAATTAATCGTATCGTTCTACACTTCCAACACCATTAACATGAATATCTTTTATGTATGGATTTCCTTTGTATAAGATACTACCTATGCCAGATAATTCTCCTTTTAATGTTTGACTTACCCATACAGATATATCCCCAGTTCCAGAAAGTATAACATTAGCAGTTTCTACGGATCCTTTCAAGGCATCAATATTTCCAGTTCCAGAGATTTCTCCATTTAATGTTTGTGTGGCCCATACTGATATATCCCCAGTTCCAGAAAGTTTAACATTTGCATTTACAACCTTATACTTTTTCGCATCAACATTTCCAATTCCAGAAATGGAAATTTCTAATTCAGAACCATTTCCCTCCAAAATATCAATGTTACCTCCACCGTTTAAAGAAACATTTTTCAATTCTGGCATATAAACATCAATTGTCAAATTTTTCAATTTTGCAGCATCTGAAGTTTTAAAATTTTCGTCTTCATTAATATGCAACGTATTACCTTCGACTTTGGTTATAATCTTCTCCTGTATCTTGCTGTCGGCAGTTACAACTACCTTGAATTCTTCTCCCGGATGTACTTTCACATCTCCAATACCATCAAGTGCAATGGCATCGAATCCTTCTAACGTTCTTTCTTGGCTTACTACGTTTGCATTATCCACAATATTTTTTTCATCATTTAAAACATAAACCATACCTAAACTAACTATTAATCCTACTAAGATAATACTCAAAAGAATCATTATTGTCCATTGTTTATTCATAATATATCGCCTTATTTAGTTTTTTTAATCTTTTCTTATAATATGATGTATAGTTTTTATAATATACAGTTTTCATTATATTAGATTTTTTTAAAATATTCAATTTCAAATCATTTTAAAATGTAAAAAATATATTCGATTTGTTATAAATATTTTACAATTGTACAATATATATTACATCACTTATAAATGTTTCTATAGTTTATCATTTAATTCCATTTAAATTCAGCTGAAGATCTTTTTAATATTAATTATATTTGTTCTGAAGTAAATTCCCTATTATTTTTCTGTCAATAATGGTTCAATGATTTTAATTAAATTATTTATTTAAATAGAATATGTTATAATTTCATTAGGCAAAAACATTATTTAGAGAACAGGAATATTTTATTAGAAACTTTTTAGATAATAATCTCAATTGTTTATTGGTTAAAAGATTTCTTTTTTTTAAATAGTTACATTTATATTATAATATTTATAAATTAAAATTTATAATTATTAATAATGATAAATATTAATTATTTTGAATTTAATAATAATTAAATATTTAACTTAAGTCACTATTATGGAGAATAATAATTTAAAATTATCATTATCAAAATATAATCATTTTAAATAAATAAAATCATTTTATATTAACTTAATAATTTTAAATTAATATACTCATTTTAAATTAATTTAACTATCT
>WRNS01000079.1 GCA_009776495.1 Methanobrevibacter sp.
ATAAAAGTATAAAAAAAATAATCAAAATATATTAGACAATATTAAAAAAAAAAAAACACAAAATATAGGAAAAAAATAATCAAAATATATTAGACAATATTAAAAAAAATAAAAAACACAAAATATAGGAAAAAAATAATCAAAATATATTTGACAATATTTTAACAAATGATAACTTTAATAATGATTATTTAAAAAATTATTTAATAATATCAAAAAATTATATAGATTACGCTAAAGCTGTTATTAATTTTAAAAAAAAATCAGTCAATGATTTCTATAATTTATTTTTAATTTAGTGTTTTATTGGAAGATAAAATGAAAGCATTGTTAGTTATCACAGGAAGAGGAATGGGAGGAGATGCTGTAAATGCATTGAATATTGCCAAATCTTTAGAAAAAAAAGGAGTTCAATGTGAACTAGCTCTCGATTATTCTGCACCAGGATTACTATTTAAGAAAAATGGATACAGTTGGCATGAGGTTAGAGTTCCTCAAGCTGGTGGGCATGCAGCTACTAAAATAACCACTTTAAAAGCTGGAATAAAAACTTTAAAAGCAGTAATAGAAACTAAATCTCTTATTAAACAATTAAAAGTCGATGTTGTTGTAGGAATTATTGGAGGAGGAGCCGTTGTTGGTTGTGTAGCAGCTAAATTAGCTAAAGTTCCAGCAGTTGGAATAATTGACACCCCACTTGATACAAAGGTCTGCACAAGATTAAATCACTGTATTGTTCTTCCTGAAGCTCAACTATTTAAATCAGATGAAATTCCATTAAATGTAACTAAATCATTTTTCCCTCTAAGTCCCTCTCTTACCAAAGGAGATAAAGAAAAAGCATTAGAATTATTAAGGAAATATTCTGGGGATGCTCAGTTTGATGAAAACAAAAAAACCATTCTTTTTTCTTCAGGTTCTTCCTTATTTGAAATGATGGTGGAAGCTATAGCTAATTATTCCAAACTTGAGGAAGTAGAAAAAAAATACAATCTAATTTTGTTAGGTAATCCATTAGAAAAAAAGTATTTAAACAAGATAGATAGTAAAAAAGTAATAAATTTAGCTTATATTGATTGGGTTAAAGACCTTTATGAGGTAGTGGATTTAGCTGTTTTATCCGATGATGGAGTTATGATTCAGGAAGCAATTGCATGTGAAGTACCTTCAGTTGCGTTAACACATGTTAAATATGGTAGATATCATAATATGGCTGGGATTTACCCTGGAGCCGTGATTGAATCAGATTTAAATCATTTAAATAAGAATATCGATGAATCACTAGCTAATTTAAATGATATTAAAGCTCAAACTAAAAAGTATAGTGGAGAAGTCTTATCTGCCAGCGAAAAAATAGCGGATATAATCATTAATCAGGTTAAAAAATAAAAATAAATCAAACTATCAAAGATAAAGAAAAATAAAGAAAGATAAAAAAAATGAAAAAAAATGAAAAAAATACAAATTTTATATAATTTTCAAATTTTTAGATATTACTTTGACTTTAATCCTTTGATAAAATTTCCTTCAGAAGTATACTTGAAATATGAACTTTTTTTTCGTAGATTTTCTAAATCTACTTGATAATTATTATCACAATTAATTAGTTCTTTATAAGAAGCCCCAACANTTTTAATATAGTCAAATGATTTCCATCTTCCATCAATTGCAAAATTTTCAATGCCAATAGATTTNAAGTAAGGAATATGATTAATTAAACAAANATCTTTGGAATTTAGAAGTATTCTATCTTTCTCATTAATANCTTTTTTTATTGGAAATTCATTATTCTTAAGATCCTTTATAATTGGAAAAAATTCATCATTATATTCACTTTTGGTTTCGTGTCCCATAGAATTATAAGTTTTTTCAAAGTTTTTTAATTGTTTTTTAGAAATTAAATCCTTTTTACTCACTAACACTTCTATGTTTCCATGGACTAATATTTCTATTTCAGGAATAGCATGAATATTAGAATCAGATAATGATTTCTTATAATAATTATTTGATTTTAAATATGCTCTAATCAAATCAGATATGTCATTTTTTGATAGTTCTGGAGAAATTGTCAAAAGTTTGTATTCATTTAATTTTAATATACTGATACTATTGTAAATATTAAGAGGATATGATCCATAAAGTTCTAATTCAAACTTTTCTTTCAAATAATTACTCGTTCCAAGTAAACCTGTCATTACATTAATATTCAAATTCATTCTTTTTAAAATAGCTAATGCTTTTATAAAGTCATCTATGACTTTTTGATGTGCAATATCTGGCCATTTCCAAATTAATTCATATTTTTGATCGTGAGAAATAGCTATTGCTTCTTTAATAAAGTTTACAATGTAGCTAATATCTATTTTGTTCATTTTTTCTTTATCATTATTATATTCAAAAGATATAAATTGGTTTTTTGGAGGAATTTCTAAATAAATTCTATTAAAAACATTGCCAATTTCATTTAAAGATTTTAATGGAATTAAATCATTTAAATAAATAGCTAAACTCTTTTCTCTAGATTTATTATTTTTTTTATTATTTTTAACAGCTTCTTGGTTTCCCATAGCTTTATTAATTTCTACAAGTTCCTTATTTTCAAATACTTCTTTAGAATTGATTTTCTTAAATCTTTTAAAATTATTTTTAACAATTTTTAATTCATTTTCATTGGGCACATAGCTATTGATAATTTTCTTTTCCAAATTTTTAAAAAATTCTCTCCTTAACTTATTTACTTCACTTATTGGTGCAAATAAATCTTCTTTATAATTGATAGAAATTTTTTCAATGTAAATTGGAAGTCCATCAATTTTAGATAGCTGTTTTTTCAGTTGATCTTTAGTCAATGGTTTGTTTTTAGCTATTTCCCAAGGAATTTTGCTTTTTTTCGAAATATCAATCTTAGTACCATTTGCTAAAACTATTTTACCTTTTAATATTGGATAATTAGATTTTCCTATGTCAAATTGGATATATAGTCGTGACCTTCTAATTAATTGCTTTGTATTATCATTAAGTAATTTTTTAACATAATTGGAAATAGATTTTCTTTTGGTCAAATAAACCTTTGAATTTTTGTCTAATTCTATGTTAATTTTTTTATTTTCCTTAACTTTTTTAATGATTAATTTTCGACCATTATTTCCAGATTTTTCTATTAAAATAGGATTTTTCGATATTTCTAATCCATAGCTATTTTCATTTTTATTTGAGATTAGTTTTTTACCTATTATTAAAATTCCATCTCCTTTTTCAGGAATTGTGATTAAATCCGATTCAAGAGAAATAGCTATTTCCCCTGTTTTTTTAGAAAAGGAATCAACTTTGCCAATGTAAAGCCCACTATCTCCAGGACTTTTTGTGTTTAGAATTTCCTCAGATTTTTGATTTAATATATGGCCAGTTGTAAATTCTCTATTAAAAACTAGTTTCAAATCTTCAATGGCTTTTTTATTTTCAATGTCTTGTTTGAAGCTATTGAATTCGTTTTTATTCACTCTTTTTTTAGATTTTTTATATCCTTTTCTTTTCTTCTTTGATTCATAACTATGTTTATTAAGATTCAGATTCTTCGAATATTTTAGTTTATTCAATAGCCTTCTATAACTATTTACTGTAATAGCTACATACTCATTATTTCGCATTCTTCCTTCAATTTTTAAGCTATCAACACCAATGTTTTGTAATGTTTCAAGTTCATTGAATAGTGAAAGATCTTTTGGAGATAAAAAATGTTCTTCATTAGAAGTAGCTAAAATTTTAGCCTTATTTGTCTTTTTATCTTTAGTTTTTATAGCTATTTGATATTTTTCTCGGCAAGGCTGAGCACAAGTTCCTCGATTCCCACTTCTACCCCCTTTAAATGATGAAAATAAACATCTTCCTGAGTAAGAACAACATAATGCTCCATGAACAAAGGTTTCTACCTCTACTCCATTTTCATGAGCATAACTCCTAATCTCTTTAACTTCTTTTAAGTTCAACTCCCTTGGAAGAACAACTCTTTTTATTCCATTAGCTACTGCCCATTTAATTCCTTCTTTGTTTTGAATATTCATCTGTGTTGAAGCATGAACATGGAAGTTTGGAATAATTTCCCTAATTAATTTAACAAGGGCTATATCTTGAACTAAAACCGCATCAATACCAATTTTATAAAGGTCTAATAAATATTCCATTACTTTAAATAACTCTTTTTCCTTTATTAAGGTATTTACAGTGACATAAACTTTCACATTATATAAATGTGCCATTTTCACTGCTTCTTTGATTTCTTTTAGACTTAAATTCTCTGCATATTGTCGGGCACCAAATTTTTTTCCAGACAAATAAATGGAACTTGCTCCAGAAAAAATAGCTAATTGTACTTGTTCAATTGATCCAACAGGGGCTAATAATTCAGGGATTTTCATGGGAATCTTGATTAAATTTAATGTATTTTTATTATTCTTATTTTAAATTTTATATATATTAAAGTTCTATCTTAGTACATGTATATCTGTTTAGAAGGGATTGATGGTGGGGGAAAATCTACACAAGTAGAATTTTTAAGTGGATGGCTTATTGATTCAGGGTTTAAAGTAAAAAAAGTAGTTGAACCAACGGATTCTGAAATTGGATTACTTATTAGAAAGATTTTAACCTCTCCAGATGCCACATCTTCAAATACTCAAAAAATATTAGGTTTATTGTTTGCAGCTGATAGACTAACTCTTATGGAAAAAATATCTAAATATGAAGAAGAAAACAAGATTGTCATTAGTGATAGGTCTTTTTATTCTAGTCTAGCTTATCAAAATCATCAAAAATGGGTATTCGAAATCAATAAGTTTGCAAAAAAACCAGATTTAGTTCTTCTTTTAGATCTTGATGTTGATGTAGCTATTGAACGCTGTTTGGAAGAAGACGAATTTGAAAAAAAGTTTTTTTTAGCTAATGTTAAAGATAACTATTTGGATTTGGCTCAAAATGATAAAAATATATTTAAAATTATAAATGCTAACAATGGTCCTAAAAAAGTCCAATCAGATATTAAAAAAGCAGTGGCTCCTTTTTTAGATGTTTGTGTTAGTGGTATTGAATAACAATCCTTTCATTAAATTATCACACATTGATGCTTTAGCAACTATAAATTAAAACAAGTTTTATAAACCTGAAAGTTCATTTAATCTCTCGTTTATAGATTTAACTATGAAATCTTGTGCTCTTTCTAGTTCTTCCCTCGTTCCAACAAGTATAGGCCCGTATTCTGAGTGTTTTAATGTTACTTCAAATTTATCAACGGTATGTGCAAGTACTTGTTCTCCTACACCATTTGGTAGCTTCATTTCATATTCCATAATTATCCCTTTAATAAATATTTGATAATGATTTTTTTATTTGAATTATAGGATTATTTAATATTTTATTATTTTATATCATTCATATCTTTTAATAATATTTATAAGAATATTAATTTTTAATTAAATTATA
>WRNS01000080.1 GCA_009776495.1 Methanobrevibacter sp.
GTGGATGTAAAGATTTCGTTAAAACAGCTAAAGTGAAATCCATAGCTAGTGGTAAATCCATAACCTTAACAGTGAAATATTTCAGCTACTTGAAAACCAAGAGCCATAATAAGTTCTTTGTTGTAAACAAAAATAAGCAAGCTACTGAAATCAACTACAAAAACAATAAAGTTAAAATTCCAGGGATAAAAACTTAATTTTTTTTTTTTTTTATCTTTCTTTTTTTTTATTTTTGTATAAGTACATTCTTGATAAATAATCTTATAAATTTATCTCGATTTTTCAATGTTTATAATCTATGATTTTTCAAATGAAGCAATTTTATTCAAGTACAAAAAATTTTCAAAACTCGCACCATTGGTGCGAGAAATTACTTGGACTAACAATTTAATAATATTTTCGTAACGTAAAACTATTGAAGAAAAAGAATCATGCTACATAAAAAACTAAAGAAAGAGAAATAGAGTAAAAGAAAACGGAATAGACAAATTTTTAGCGTGTTTTTTGAAAAAAAACATTGTAAAATAAGTATTTTCGAAGCATTACACAATTTGTTTTCATTTTTTTCAAAATAGAATTGTGCAATGAATCATTTCATGAAAATTTCTTCGTTATATTTTACTATAACGAAGTTAAATTATTAATTTAGGTTTTATGCAATTAAACCATTTAAAAAAAATCATTGGGCGAATTTCTTGACTCAAGTAGTTATTTATCTATTGTTACTATGAATAAGTATTCATTCTAATATATTTAAAATTTTCTATTTGTTTTTTAATAGTTCCAACTTAAGTAAATAAATATTTTCATGTTATAGTTTGCTTAAAATAAATAAAATAGTTACAAAATAAAAATCAAGCTGAAATAATAAAAATCATGAAAGTATTGAAATTAAAAAACTATCAACACTGTTGATAGAATTTATAAAATGCTTATTTTTTTTAAAAACTTTACAAAAATTAATATTAATTTAAAAAAAGAGATTTCAACTAGATAAAAATCGAATAAAATTTTTCAGTTGAGTATATCTGAAAAGAGGCATAAAATGGACGAAATAAAAATTGATGAAAACCACCAAGAAGATTTTGTCGATATTTTGAAAATGATAAAGGCTTCACGTGAAAGGGCATTAAAAAGTGTTAACAGGGAATTAATCAACTTATACTGGAATATTGGTAAATATATTGATGAAAAAATAGATAAATCTAGATGGGGGAATTTTGTGGTGGAAAAACTTTCAGATTACTTGAGTGAACATGAACCAAGGTTAAAAAGTTTTCCCGACCAAATCTTTGGAGAATGAAACGATTTTATTCAACTTAAAAAAATCATCCAAAACTATCAACACTGTTGATAGAAATTACTTGGACAAATAATTTTATAATTTTTTTCTCAACCGACTTGATTAATCAATTTAAGAGCTACTTGATTAATCAATTAATATATAAAAGGGATTACAAGCTCAGAGTGCATTTTTTTAAGTCTGTATATTGCTTCATCAGGATTAGCTAATCTTTTTTTCCATTTATTAGCTACAAATTCTATATTTACTTCTTTAGAACCATTGAAAAGATTATCACTATGAGAAACTATTTTTTCCTCAAGTGTTACTGGTAAGTAGTCTTTTATTGGAAGTCCAAGAGTAATAGCTTCTTTTTTTCTAATACCTGATCCAATATGTTTTTCAATTATACTAGCTACTTCATTTGAAAAACCATGTTCAATAGCTATTTTTGAGCCAATAATGGCATGATTTATACCATTTGTTCTTGATCTTCCAATATCATGTAGAAGAGATCCTTTTTTTATTAAGTCTTCATCAACATCAAAATTTTTTGATATCTCCATAGCTTTATTATAAACAGCTATTGAATGATTGATAACCCATTCAGGACATTTTTCTTGTTTTAAAATTTTTATCTCCATGATAACCGTGATTAGCTATTTATTTATTAAATATCTCTAAATTAATTTAATATTTATACTATTTTTTCATAAGTGATTAATTTTATGAATAATTTTTATATTATTTTATTATAATCAATCAATTTAAAAATAATTTTTCATTTAGAATCTAATAATTCTAAAATTAATAATAAATTATTTTAAAAATAAGTTTCATTTAAGAAGATATTAATCATAAAATTATAAAAAATATTTTAAAAAAAAATTTAAAGTAGAATAGATAGGTTTTATGTAAAAATAATGTTAAATTAGAAAATAATAATAGAAATAATAATAGTGATTATAATTATAAATATAATCCATGTTTATTTGGCATTTTGTGATTTAACAAGTTTATATGTTTTTTTGCAGGATTTGATTTTTTCTTTGATTTCTTTAATAATTTCTTTGTTGTCTTCAAATTTGATTTCATCTCCACAGGTTGGACATAAAAAAGCTTTATCAGCAGCTTCATCAAAATCAAATCTTGAATGATTTTCAGGGCATACGAAAAACATATTGTTTTCTTCATACTCAAGTAACATTTCTAATTTTTCTATCATATTTTTAGAATTTGATTCAATTTGGTTTGAAACTTCATCTGAGTCAAATTCCCAAGAATAAGTGTACCATTGAGTTTCAGGATCTTTACTTCTTTTATAACTAGCTAATCCCGCATCATAGAGCTTATATAATATTTTTCTAACGATGTTTAATTTTATCTCTGTTTTTTCAGCTATTTCTTCGTCTTTATCCGTTCCATTCAAAAGACACTCAACGATTTTTAGATTTTCTTCATCCTTTACAACACTATTCAGTAACTCTTGAACCAATGGATCATTTAACATAAATAGACTCCTCAATAATTAACACAAATTTCAGCAATGTTATTATTAATAACTATCTCTTTAAAATTAATACGTCATAATATAGTTTAGCTATTGTTTAATTTGGATAAAAACAGTGATAAAAAAATTGTAGTATAATTATTATTTTCTATATCTATGTTTTTGAGTGTATATATAATTTGTGTTTTAGGATGTTTTTTGAAAAAAAGTTTATTTAAAAAAAAATTTGGAAATTTTTAATTATTTTTGAATTAGATTTTTAAGGATTTTTTTCTTATTTTATTAAATTTTTAAAGATTTTTTTTAATTTTTAATTTTTTTTATTTTTTTTTAATTAATTTTTTAATTAATTTTTTAAGTATTTTTTATAATTTTTTTTTTTAACTTTTTTAATTTTTAATTTTTTTATTTTTTTTAATAAAATTTTTAAGAATTTCTTTTTAATCATTATTATTTTCGCAATGAAATAATATCAAACAAGATTAATTCTTTTTTCTTATAATAACTGCAGGGGTATGTGTTATTGAATCTAAAGATTCTATTGTAACCGTTTTTTCATCAGTATTTAAAACATCCCCTACACTATAAATTGTTTCCATATTTGTATGAAGTGTTTTTTGATAATCCTCAGCTACATTAGCTATTTCCAAAGCTTTCTCAACATCTATTTTGTATGAACACCCCAGTGGAGTTGAACCAAGGTTTTGTGAAAGTTGTCCTAAAGTGTATGCAAAAACACCTTTATCTGATTTTATTGGTTCAATAGCTACTGGTAATCCTGTAAAATACTTATTTCCTCTTTTATATGTTGCGTCTGTATCAACTATTAAAACATTGATGTCTTTTCCTGTTTTGTCTTTGATTTCGTTTGCTATGTCTTTAGCTACTTTTTCTGGATTTTCAGGGAGCAAGGACACATAAGTTCCTGGAGCATTACTCAAATCAATTCCTGCTTCTGAAGCTGGTTTTAATGCATGTTTCCATCCATATAATTCTAAAACAAGTTCTTTATGTCTTTCTGCTTCTTTAGGAAGTTTTCTTAAATTTTTAATTGTTCTTTTTTTTATATTAAGAACAGGTCCAAGAATATATCCCCAAATATACTTACTCCATAGGGTAGCTAATAATTTAGCTTTAATAGAAGGTTCAAAGTTTGCCTCGTCAACTAACCTTCCTTGTGAAATAGCTATTGGTGTTTCAGCTATTACTAAATAATCACCATCATTTGAAATAGCTATTGTTGGTTTGATTATAGGATCTAAACTTTCATTAGCTTTAATATAGTTTGTTTCAATAGGAATAAGAACATATTTTCCTGTTTCAATGAATTTATACTCTATTCCTTCTTGAGTTTTAGCTATTTTGTAACTTGGGTTTTTGTTAGTGTCGTTAGCTAAGTGGTTTTTTTTATTTGGGTTTTGGTTTGTGTCGTTAGCTAAGTGATCTTTCTTAATGGAGTTTTTGTTTGTGTCTTTAGCTAAATCTTTTTTTAAATTTTTATGTTTCATATAATCAAGAATCAATGTTAAATGTTTGAAAATTAAGAATAATTAAAAGTAAGAAAATTAGAATCTTTTAATAGATAAAAAGATTAAAAATAAATTAAATTTGTTTTTATTTAAATTTTTCCAAGGGTGTCTCCTCTCAAACCTCTTCTAATGGTTTCAAGAGAAGTGATATCATTTGAAGAAATATTTCCCAAATTAACTTCTGATCCAACCTTTAAAACAAAATAAATCTGCTGATCTTTGTTTGGAGCTTCCCAAATGATTTTTTCATTGGGTAAATTTTTCAGTAAATAGTTAACTTCTTCATCTTTAGCATTACCTGATTTATCAAAGATACCAATATTTTTTCCACCTTCTCTAGCTTCTATAATTACTTTACTAGAGCCAGCTTTGATTTCATCTTTAATTGATTCAACTCTTTCATCTATACTTATCTTTGAATCTTTTTCGGGATCCTTTTTACCGACTTCTGAAATCACATTAAATCCTTTATCTTTTGCAGTAGCTATGAAATCTAATTTTTCTTCTGTTTTCATATCTGTTGAACCATCAGATATTTCAATGGTTTCAAAACCCATTGATGCAGCTTCTTTGAAATAATTTGAAACCTTATTTTGACTGTAAGCTATTTCAAAAAGGGTTCCTCCAGGATAAGGGATGATATCAAAGGACTTATACATTTTTATTTTCTTCATAACAATATCTCTATCATGAACTACTATGGTTCCCCAGCCAAATTTTAATAGGTCTACATAGTCTCCAGCTATTTCCATCAAACTTTTTCCTGTTTCATATCCTAATCCTTTGTCCAATGCCATTGTAAGTCCATTATTCCTTGGTTTATCTGATCTATTTGGAAGAAGAAAGTTAAATGATTTCATATATTCACCTTTTGATAAATTATATTTTTAATGGTTGAAAATTAAGTTTAGATTTATTTTTAATGGTTGAAAATTTAGTTTATTATTTATTTTTTAATGATTATTGAAATTAAATTTATTAATGATATTAATGATTATGGAAATTATGTTTATTATTCATAACTTTTTTTTTTTAAATGTCATAGCTATATTTTTTTAAAATTAAAAATGTATTTTTTTTTAAATATCAATTTATATCATAATGTATAT
>WRNS01000081.1 GCA_009776495.1 Methanobrevibacter sp.
AATTAAATCGATAAATTAATTTATAATAAAAATAATCAATATACAAGATATATGATATGAAATGTATTTTTAGTATTATTTATTGATATGAATTGTATTTTTAGTATTATTTATTGATATGAATTGTATTTTTAGTATTATTTATTGATATGGAATGTATTTTTACTTTTATTTATAATCATTCACAAGCATTTAAGTGTTAAAATGAATATAACAGAAAAAATATTATCAAAACATTTAAAAAGAGAAGTTACATCAGGAGAAATCATAGAAACAGAAGTAGATTTAGCTATGTCCCATGATGGAACATCTCCTCCCACTATAAAAACTTTTGAAAAAATAGCTGAAGATGTGTGGAATAGTGATAAAATAGCTATAGTTTTTGATCACAACATTCCAGCAAACACTATCGGTTCTGCAGAGTTTCAAAAAGTAGCTAGAGATTTTGCAAAAAAACAAAAAATTAAAAAGCTATTCACCCATGGAGAAGGAATATGTCACCAAGTTCTACCTGAAAAAGGCCTTGTTGAGCCTGGAATGATAATTGTTGGGGCCGATTCTCATACATGTACATATGGGGCTTTCGGAGCTTTTTCTACAGGAATGGGGGCAACGGATGTAGCTATGATTTATGCTACTGGTAAAACATGGTTTATGATTCCTGAGTCATTTAAAATCCAAATCAACGGTCAATTACAAGCTAACACAAGTTCTAAAGATATTATTCTTAAGATAATAGGGGAAATTGGTGCTGATGGTGCAAGCTATAAATCCTGTGAATTTACAGGATCCACGATTGATAACCTTGATGTAAGTTCTAGAATGACCATTTGTAACATGGCTATTGAAATGGGAGCTAAAAATGGAATAATGAATCCTAATAAAGTAACCCTTGAGTACTTAAGTTCAAGAACAGGGAAAAAAATCAATGAATTTAATATATTTAAATCAGATAAAGATAGTGTTTATGAGAAGGAATTTTCATTCGATATCAGTGATATGGAGCCACAAATAGCTTGTCCACATGATGTAGATAATGTAAAAGATATATCAAAAGTTGAAGGAACTCATATTGATCAAGGGTTTATTGGTTCATGTACCAATGGTAGATTAGAAGATCTTGAGCAAGCTGCTGAAATTTTAAAAAATAATAAGGTTCATGAAGATGTTAGATTGATAGTGTCTCCTGCTTCATCAGAAATCTACAAAATAGCTATTGAAAAAGGAATTATAAAAACTTTAATTAATTCTGGAGCTATCATCTGTAATCCAGGTTGTGGACCATGTTTAGGTGGCCATATGGGAGTTTTATCTTCTGGTGAAGTTAGTATTTCCACTACAAACCGAAATTTTAAAGGAAGGATGGGTGATCCTAACTCCGAAGTTTACTTAGCTAATGCTGGAATAGTTGCAAGTTCAGCTATAAAAGGTTTTATAGAAGATTCTAAAAATATTTAAAAGTGTTTAAAATGAACGAAAAAGAAAAGAATGTAAACATATTCAATGAAATAGATAAACTGGAAAAAATTCATGGGAAACTTTCTAATACTCAAAAAATACTTTTAGCTACTGATGGGTCTGTAACTACTATTTTAGATGTTTTAAAAGGTAGAATTTCAATAAAAACTATAGCTCAACAATTTGAAAAAGCTGACGCAGAAATAGCTAAATTATTGAATATAAAGGTAAATGATGATGTAAATTATCGTGTAGTATTAATGCACAGAGATGATAAACCTTTAATTCATGCTATATCTTACATTCCTCTTGAAAGGTTAGATGATAATTTTAAAAAAGATTTGATAATGGCAGATATGCCAATTGGAAGAATACTTAGAAAATATAACATTGAATCCCGAAGAGAAGTTAAAAATGTAGCTATAGAAAACACAAATAGTGAATTAAAAAAACTTTTCAATTCAAATGCTAATCTTTTAAGTAGAGATTATAATATAATTCGAAATGATGAAATATTAATTTGGATTAAGGAAACTTTTCCACTAGATTATTTTTCCAACTAGAATGATAATTAAAATTCGAATGATAAATAAAAACTAGAATGATAATTAAAAACAATAATTTAAAAAAATAAAAAAGAAAAGAAGATTATGTGATTACTTTTTCTAATTCTCCTTTTTCAATAGCTAATTTTATTTCACGGGCTATTCTTCTACCCATACTCATTCCTTCACCAAATTTTAAGTAGCTATATGGTGAACCATTCATAAATGTATTGTTTCCTCCATCTGATCTTGCACTTATTTCAAAAACAATTACTTCCAGATCATCATTTACAAGAGTTTGCATACAGAANGGTCCATTCATTCCAGGAGCTACCAATTTCTTNGCAGCATCTACTAATTTATCACCAATTTCAAAAGCTTGNGGGAGTAATGATTCTCTCATAACTACTGGGTGATTGCCTGTAATAACATAAGATGGGTTTAAGTTAACTTCAAGTTGGTCTTGTGCTGGCATTCTCACAATACCATCAATACTTGATTCATATCTACTATCAATTCCCATAAGTTCTACTTCATCATTTAAAGCTGAATAAAAGTAATGGATACAGTAGTTACAACCAGATACATACTCTTCTATATGAGCCATAGCTACATCTTCATCATTTACCCAGTTTCTTGATTTCATAGATTCTATTTTTTTATCAAATTCTTCAGGTGAAGAAGCTACAAAAAAGCCACGCCCTCCTCTTGCACCAGGGAATTTGACCATCACGGCTCTGTCAATTTCAGAAGGGTCATTGTATTTAATAGGAAGTCTTATATCATTTTCCACAAGCAACTTCCTTTCTAAAGTTCTTTCAGCTTCCCATCTTAAAATATCCCTATTTCCAAACATAGGAACATAAAAATCATCTTCAATTCTATCAAGACCTGCATAAGCAACAAATGATCCATGAGGTATAACAATACTGTTCATACTTTTAAGTTTTTCTTGAATATCTTCATTAGCTATGTCTTTATACTCATCTATCATAATGTATTCATCGGCCACATCAAATCTTCTATAAGGTATATCTCTTCCTTTTTGACATACTATAGCTGTATGAAAACCTTCTTCTTTTGCACCATTTAACATATGAAGAGAAGTATGGCTTCCTAGAGTAGCTATTGTTATTTCATCTTTATTATATTTGTCTAATATTGACATTATGTCCTGTTTTTTTATTTTTCCCATAGTTTCTGCCTCCAACAACGCAATATATCATTATAATTAATTATATGCAAAACAATGAATATAAAATTTTTGATTTAATTTTCCCAATACTAAAAATTTATTTATCATTTATATTATATATTAAAATTGATTAAATAAATTTAAATCAGACTATTAATTCAATCCTTTGGTAATTAATGAAGTATTATATATTCCCTGTTTACTTTAAAAAAAATTTAATCATAATCTCAATATAAATTAAAAATAATCGTGACAATATGTTAATTGGGCTCATAGCAGACACTCATGTAAATGATCGTGTAGATAAAATACCTGAATTAGTTTTAAAAACTTTTAAAGATGTTGATCTAATTATCCATGCTGGAGATTCAACGTCCCTGGAAGTTTTAGATGAATTGAAAAAAATAGCTCCAGTTACTGCAGTACAAGGAAATATGGATAGAGCATATGGTTTAAAACTTCCTAAAACTCAAATTATCACAGTAAATGATTTAAAAATTGGGGTGGCTCATGGTGAGGTATATCCGCGAGGAGATGAGCAGCAGCTATATTATTTAGCTTTAGAGTTAAGAGTTGATATATTGATTACAGGACACTCACACCAGTCATCTATTAAAAAAATAAAAGAAATATTACTTTTAAATCCTGGTAGTCCTACAGTTCCAGTATTAGCTGATCCAACAGTAATGTTACTTAATATTAAAAATGAAGAAGTAGATGTTGAAGTTGTAAAATTAGGAAGACCAGTTTGTAAGGCATTAAATTTTAATCAAGAGGAAAAAAATAAGTTTAAGTAAATCAAGAGAAGTAATATTTACTGGAGATGAATATTTTTTTAAAAATATGAAATTTTTTTAAGATTATGGACTTTTTTATAAAATTTTTTAACTAAATATAAACGGTAGTAATGAAATGGGAAGTCAATGGCAAATGGAAAAAAAGAAAGATCCTTATTATAAAAGAGCTAAAGGAGAAAATTATAGATCAAGAGCTTCTTATAAATTAATGCAGCTAAATAAAAAATATAAAATTATTAAAAAAGGAAATAAAGTTCTTGATTTGGGAGCGGCTCCTGGAGGGTGGTCTCAGGTAGCTATTGAAAAAGTTGAAAACGAAGGAACTGTGGTAGGAGTTGATTTAAGAAAAATAAAGCCATTTCCCGAGGAAAACTATTTTTTCATCCGAGGTGATTTTGCAGATGAAGAAATTCAATCTGAAATAATTGAAAAATTAGATGGAAAAGCTAATGCAATAGTTTCAGATGCATCTCCATCATTATCTGGAATAAAAAATGTTGATCATTTAAAATCAATAGAATTAGCTGAACTTGTTACTGAAATAGCTCATAAAACTCTTGCAAAAAATGGAAATATTCTAATCAAAGTTTTCCAAGGTGAAGAATTTAAAAATTTAGTAGATAAATTAAGAAAGAAATTTAAAGTTCTTAAAACAACAAAACCTTCTTCTTCTCGGAAAAAAAGCTCAGAAATGTATGTCATTGGTTTAAAATATAGAAAATAGCTATAATATTATTAAATTAATTATTTTTTTTCAATTTAGAGTTTTTTTTTAAATATATTAATCTAAATTAATTATTTTTTTTCAATTTAGAGTTTTTTTTAAAAAATAATACTCAAATTAATGAATTTGAATTACTTTAACTTGTTTATTTCATCAGAAGCTATTTTCAACTTTTGTCTAGCTATATTGATTCTAGCATCAATTTCTTCCGTGGATTTTCCCGATTTTATGGCACTTTCAACATCATCAATAGCTGATTCCGCCCTTATAAGTTGTAATTGGGCAGTAACATACTTATCTTCATTATCTTTCGAGTTTTTAAGAATATTTTGTTTGCTTACATTAAATTCAGATTCTAAATTATTGAAATCCGATTTAAGAACAGCTAATTTATCATAATAAGGATCTAAAGAAATAGTTGTGGTTATTTCTGATGAAAGAATACTTATTCCAATGTATCCAGCTATAATAATTGTGGAAACAATCATTATTATTCCTAAAACAGAAATTAACATTGAGGTTGATTTAAAAAGTCTTAACCTTGATTTTTTCATAATATCTTCCATTTATCATCAAAAAGTATTTTGTGAAATAATAAAAACTCAATTGTATTGTAGAGAAATAAAAAAATTATTATATAATATCTTCTTTATTAATTTTATGCCATATTAATTTAATTGTTTTTTGAGTAAAAGTCAAAATTTT
>WRNS01000082.1 GCA_009776495.1 Methanobrevibacter sp.
ATGTAAAATTTTAAAAAAAAAAAAAAAGATAAAAAAAAAAGTTTTTATCTTTTAAATCGTGGAATTTTAACTTTATTGTTTTTATAGTTAGTTTCTGTAGCTTGCTTTTTATAATTAACAGTAAAATACTTGTTATGATTTCTAGTTTTATAATACTTGAAAAACTTAACAGTTAATCTAATAGACTTACCTTTAGCTATAGCTTTAACATTAGCTAATTTAACGAATTTTTTACATCCGCAAGAGACTAAAAGTAGTGTTTTTGTAGAAGTGTCTTTTCCTGAATTTTTAATGGTTATCTTATATTTATTGCCTGATCTTTTGATTTTAGTGATTTTCAAGTCAACATTACGCTTAACTAATTTAGATTTAGCTGTTTTTAAAGACTTAGTAAGTTTATCAATTTCAGCTTGAGAACTAGCATTTTTAACTTTATTCAAATTTTTAGCATTATTATAAGCTACTTTTAAAGCATTCCAGCTACGAATAGAATATTTACTAGAATTCAAACTACTTACAGACTTAATAGCTACAACCAGTTTAGTGTAATTCAATGTAGTAGAAAGATTTTTAGGAGTAGTAGGAGTAGGTAATCGAACAGTAGCTATTGAAACAGTACTATTAGCAAGCAAGACACTAGTAGCGAACGCAGGGTTATTATCATAAGCTTTTACACTATAAGTTAAACTACTATTTAAAATAGCACTAACAGTTATAGTTTCTGTAAGGCTTTTAAATGTGTAAAAACCAGTGAATACGTCTTTTGTACCGTCATTAATTACAATCCAGTATGTTCCAAGAGTATTCACACTTACATTAACTGAAGTAGTACCTTCCAAACCAGTACCCGAAATAGAACTAAGGGTGGTTGGCACAATACTTACCAAAACTGGTTTTATTTCATAGAACATTTTATCAATGATGTAAAAACCAAGTATTTCATTTCCATTGTTAATAGCAATACCTATATTTTGTGATGTTATTTTAAAATCAAATGGTATTACAGTATTATCTTTTAGAAAGGCAATTTCATCACCATAAAATTTACTTGAATCAGCACCATTTACACTAAACAAAACATAATTCAATGATAAGTTTTGACCAAGTGATGTAGCAGGAACATGACTAACTATCATATAAAAATAACTACCGATACTACCTGAGGGATAGTAAACTGTGTCATCTATTAAAGAACTTAAATTCGGATTATTTGTATTAAAAACCCAACAATAAAAATTATCCTTCAAATCACAAGTACCATCCCTTATATAGATAGTCCTATTTCCATTATTTTTATAAAACACAGAAGAGTAAACATTTAAAACAGCTGTGCTATCATAATTAATAATGGCACCACCATTAGAGCCAGCAGTGTTTTCTATAAAAGCACAATAATTAGCAGTTAAAGTAGTACCACCCATATTAAAGATTGCACCACCATAATAAGCTGCATTGTTTTCAATAAAAATACAATAATTAGCAGTTAAAGAATTACTAAGACTGTTAAAAATTGCACCACCGCCTAAATTAGCTGTATTTTCTATAAAAGTACAATTATTAGTATTCAAAGTAGCAAGACCAGTATTATAGATTGCACCACCTTCATCAGCTGTGTTCCCTGTAAAAATACAATTATTAGCAGTTAAAGTACAGCTACCTGAATTAAGGATTCCGCCCCCACGTATAGCAGAATTTTTTGTAAAATTACAAAAAGTTAAAGTAGCATTACCTGCATTAATGACTGCACCACCACCACTATTAGCATCAGTAGCTGTGTTCTCTGTAAAAGTACAATTATTAGCATTTAAAGTAGCACCATTAACATTCTGGATTCCACCACCATCGATAGCAGTATTATTTGTAAAATTACAAAAAGTTAAAGTAGCATTACCACCATTATAGAATCCACCACCATAATCACCTCGATTTTCTGTAAAATTACAAAAAGTTAAATTAGCACTACCTACATTATGGATTGCACCACCACCACTAGAAGCAGTGTTTTCTATAAAATTACAATTTTCAGCAGTTAACATAGAAGAACTATCATAATTATCGATTGCACCACCAAGGATAGCAGTGTTATTGGTAAAAGTACAGCCAGTTAAAGTAACATTACCAAAGTTATAAATTGCACCACCAAGATCAGCAGTTCCATTATTTATGGTAATATTTATAAGTGTTAATTTTCCTGTATTGCTGATTAAAAATAGGCGTCCCAGTTGGTTAAGGTTTATCACTGCATTTTGATTAGAATCTGAGCTTTTTATTGTGATATCTTTACTTATAGTTATATTGACATTACTAGAGCTTAAACTATATTCTCCTTGGTTAGGATCCAACTCAAAGACATCGCTGTCACTACCAGATTCAATAATGGTTTTTGTGAAATTACCTGGATCTAGGGATATAGTAGCTGCATTGCTTGAGCTTACTATCCCTAGTAATGAGACCAGCAATAAACATACAATAATTATTTTTCTTTGATTATTCTTAATCTTCGTTTTTTCACCTCCTTTTTAGCTAATCTATTAAAAAAATATAAGAGGAGTGTCTTTTAACCACAGTTATTTTTTCATGAAGTATTTTGTTTTTTATGAAAGAATATCCTCTTTTTATTGTGGTGAGTAACAAAAAAAAGTAAAAAACTATTTTCTTAAATTTTTCTCTTTTTTAAGAAAACTTGTGTAAATGTAGATTAATCAATAATTTTAATAAAGTCCCTCATAGATAATTAAAAAAAGGAATATTAAATTTTTTGCTACTAATTGATACTATATCAAAATATTATATATAACATTGACTATTCATTGTTTCAACACTTGTATAGCTATGATATATAAACATATATATTACACATAAACAGTAGAATCGAGAATGATTAATAAAAAAAGAATTATGGAAACAATGAAAGAAATAAAAAAATAAAAAATTAAACACATGAAGAATTAACTAACAATAACATTGCAAGTTTAAGATATGAACAATTAAATGAAAACATTTCGATATAGCTATTAATAAATAGCACTTCATTGGATTATATAAAATCAACTTATTACTTATGGAATTTTTACATTATCAGGAGCTATTGTGCGACTTTTAACCTACATTTAATAATTTTAAAAAAAGAATATTTGGACAATGGAAAAGTGAAACCAATAGTTAATGGGAAAAATCTTCAAAGCTTTTTTTATTATTACAAAATTTTTTTCTATGATTTTTTAAAAAATATTAATATTAAAATAGTTTAAATATACAAATAATAAAAAAAAACTTAATTAAGGAATTAAATAATAATTCTTCATTTCTTAAGAAAATTATTAGAAGAGATTTTAATTAAAAAAATTATAAATAAAAATGATTATGGAAAAGATATTCACATTATCCAGTATATCCATTGAACAAAGATGTTGAATGAGAAATATATATCATGATCAAGAACTATGTATCGTGATTAAGAAATATATATTACATCAAATAGTTATTTCTTTATTTATTTTATTAGGTTAAATTTTAACAGAATAAAAAAAAAAAAAAACTAAAAAACCTAAAAAAATAATTTATTAAAATAATTAAACTAAACATTTATTCAGGTTTATAATTTATTCAAGGTTTATAAAATGAAAATAGGATTAGTTTATATCAAAGGGTCAACTCCTGGGTTTGAAGATTATGGAAATCTCCCTACAAACCTTGTAAAATCAAATGGATTGGTTAATGGAGTAAAAGCATCTAAAGAGTTAGATGGAATCATAATTCCCGGAGGAAGCATAGTTGAATCCGAATCTATAAGCGAAGAGTTAGCTATTGAAATAAAAAAAATAGCTAATGATGGGAAGTTTGTGATAGGAATATGTTCTGGTTTTCAAAGTTTAGCTTTAAAAACAGCTATTGGGAAAAAATCACCTTGTCCTACAATAAAAAAAGGTTTAGGTCTTCTTGACGCTAGATTTTCACCATTGATAAACAACGATCGAGTGGAAGTTAAAATAGAAAATAAATCATTCTTAACAAAAAACATAGATAAATCTGAAATGATTACTGGTTTCCACAGCCATACTTATGGTCACATTAAAGGAGAAGCCACTCCCATATTTTATTCTTCTGTGAAAAGACTTAATTACTCTGATGTGGAAAAAAACAAAAAACAAATATTATCTGGAGTTACAAACGATGATGAGAATGTTGTTGGAACAATGATTCATGGTTTACTTGATGAAAACCCAATACTCACGGAAAATATCTTTGATTTTTTAGGAGCTAGTCCCTCTGATATTGATAAAACTTTTAAAAGCAATGAAAAGCTAAAAAAAGTTATAAAATCAGAATTAGCTATTGATTCTGGGATTAATTTGAAAAATAGTCAATACTGCACTGAATTTAAAAAATTACTTTTTAATTCTATGAATAAAAAATTTACAGCTAACAATCTAAACAATCTTAAAGATGAAACCTATTCCTCCGAAGTTAACAGCCCTAAAAATAAAAGCTATTCCACTGAAAATAATGTCCCTCCATGCCTAATGATTGGAAGTACTGGATCTGATTCTGGGAAAACATTTATCACAACGGGAATAGCTGGAGCTTTAACAAAAAGAGGATTGAATGTCCTTGTTTTAAAAGTTGGACCAGACATACGGGATTTGCACCCATCACTCTATTTGACTAAAGGAAAGGTAGAAGACTTTTCTTCCATTAAAATCGGCCATCTTGGTTGGATGGATATTGAAAATATATTGAAGAGATTAAAAAATTCAAATTATGATTTTGTACTTATTGAAGGAGTAATGAGTGTATTTACAGGTCTTTTAAATGAAAAAATCCCATATTCTGCAAGTGAAATAGCTATTTCCTCTAATATTCCAATGTTACTTACAACAGCTGTGAACAAGGGAGGGATAGAATCTGCAGCTATTGATATGATCTCTCATGCTAAAACCTTAAAAAATATTGGAGTAGCTATTAATGGAATTTTACTTAACAAGGTTTATGATATGGATATCTTTGAAGAAGTAGCTACTTTAATAAAAGAAAACTTGAATCTTAATCCAATAGCTATTCCAAAGATTAAGATGGATGAGGAAAGTACAAATCCCGAAGTTGAAATTAAATTGGAAGAATTCTCAATAGCTGCATTGAACACGGTTGAAAAATATATTGATATGGAAGAAATTATTAATATGGCAGCTATTCCAGAGTTTAATGGATACTTATCACTTGATGAGATAAAATCTATTTTAAAAGATGAAAATTCATTTTAGAAAATAAAAACAAGGATAATATTTAAAAAAATTATCAAAAAATAAAAATTTTTAAATAAATTTAATAAAATAATAAAAAAAAATTTTTTGAAAATTATTTTTAAAAAATAATAGGAATATGTTCTGGTTTTCAAAGTTTAGC
>WRNS01000083.1 GCA_009776495.1 Methanobrevibacter sp.
AAAAATAAACATTTATTAAAAGTAGTATTTAAATAAGAATTTAATCATTAAATTAAATATAAATCAAAACTTTTAAATATATAATTTATTTATACGTTTATTCTAAAAATTTAAAAACAAAAATTTAACTTAAGAAAATTTATTCTAAAAAATAAAAAACTATTAATCTTAAAAATATATGTGAAATAAGATAGTAAAAAAATTGAATGATAATGTATTTATTTAATCATTAATTCACCATGATTATATTTTAAATATATTAATAATTTTAAAAAATAAGGGATTCAATGAGTAGTTTAAACAAGATTTTTCAAAAATATGGAACTAGTTTTGAGGGTTTAACTCAAAATGAAGCCAATGAACGTTTAGCTAAATATGGTAAAAATGAGTTAATAGAAGATGAAAAAGATCATCCTGTTAAGTTATTTATTATGCAATTTGTGGATATATTGATTTTACTGTTAATAATAGCTGCAATTGCTGCTTTTTTTGTAGGAGAAGTGGTTGATTCTATAGTAATATTAGTAGTAGTAGTATTAAATGCTGTTATTGGTTTCATCCAAGAATATCGTGCAGAAAAAGCTATGGAAAAATTAAAAAATCTTGTTTCTACAGAAGGAGTGGTGAAGCGTGATGGAGAACTTGAAAAAATTCCAGCAACTCAACTTACGATTGGAGATATTGTAGTTGTAGAGGAAGGAGACAAAGTTCCAGCAGATATTTTGATGATAGAAACATCAGATTTAAAAATTGATGAATCTTCCCTTACTGGTGAATCATTAGCTGTTCTTAAAGATTGTGAAAGTGACATTGGTGAGGATAAAAATGAAGATGCTATCTTGAAGATAAATAAGTCATCTCATGATGAAAATATTAGAAAAAGATTTTCTTATATGGATTCAAATGTTATCTCTGGTAGAGGTATGGGAATTGTGATAGCTACTGGTATGAATACTTCTATAGGCAAAATAGCTGAAATGATTCAAGAAGATGATCTTAAAACACCATTACAAGAAAAAATAGCTAGTTTAAGTAAAACATTAGGATTAATAGCTGTTATTGTTTGTACTGGAGTATTCGCCCTCGAATATTTCCAAGGAACAGATTTGGTTCAAACATTTATGACTGCTGTTTCACTGGCAGTAGCTGCAGTTCCAGAAGGGCTTCCAGCTATTTTAACACTTACTTTAGCATTAGGTATGCAAAAGATGGCTAAAACCAATGCCGTTATTAGGAAATTATTAGCTGTTGAAACATTAGGTTCATGTACCGTTGTATGTACTGATAAAACAGGTACTTTAACCTTAAATCAAATGACAGTTCGTGAGACGAAAATAAATTCTAAAAATCGAGCTTTAGAAATATGTTCATTATGTAATAATTCTTCAAAAAAGGATGGAATGATAATTGGTGATCCAACTGATGGAGCAATAATGCAGTATGGCGAGGAAAATAATTATAAAAAGTCAGAACTTGAAAAAAAATATCCAAGAATAAAAGAAATTCCATTGGATAGTACAAGAAAGAGAATGACTACTATTCATAAAAAAATCAAGGAAAATACGCAAGAATCTGGAGAAATTTATGTATTTAGTAAAGGGGCTCCCGAGCTCATAATAAATTCATGTAAATACATAGAAAACAATGGCAATATTGAAACAATGGATAAAAATCATAAAGAAGATATTATTAAAGATATGGGTGAAATGACAAGTTCTGCTCTAAGAGTTTTAGGATTAGCTTATAAAAAAATAGATGATGAAGCCGAAATCGCAAATTCGGAGGAAATAGAAAAAGATTTAATATTCGTAGGTTTAGTAGGAATGATGGATCCCCCTAGAAAAGAAGCAAAGAAAGCTGTTGAATCTTGTAAAACAGCGGGAATAAAAGTTATAATGATTACTGGAGATCATCAAGATACAGCAGCAGCTATTGGAAGGGAAATTGGAATTTTAAACACAGGAAAAGTATTAAGTGGAGCTGAACTAGAGAATTTAAATGATGATGAGTTTAAAGCTATGGTTGGGGATATTCAAGTATATGCAAGAGTTTACCCTGAACAAAAGGTAAGAATAGTTGAAGCTCTCCAAAATCAAGGCAACATTGTTTCAATGACAGGGGACGGTGTTAACGATGCACCTGCACTAAAAAAAGCATCAATTGGAGTAGCTATGGGTAGTGGAACCGATGTTTCTAAAGAATCTTCAGATATGGTCATACAGGACGATAACTTTGCTACAATAATAAAAGCTATTAGAGAAGGAAGAAAAATCTTTGATAATATTAAACGATTTGTTAAATTCCAAGTTTCTACAAATGTAGGAGCAATTTTAACAATAGTTTCTGCTTCAATTCTTAGTTTACCAATTCCATTTAATCCAATCCAAATTCTTTGGATAAATATTATAATGGACGGTCCTCCAGCACAATCTTTAGGTGTTGAAGGAGCTGAAAAAAATATTATGAATAGAAAACCTGGTAAAGGAGATATATTAAATAGAAATAATCTAGGAAGAATAGTGATTGCAGGAATTGTTATGGCTATTGGTACATTAGCTATTTATCTCTATGAGCTGAGTGTAGGTGTTCAAAAAGGATTATCCCCTGAAGATATTAAAATTAAGGCAATGACAATAGCTTTTACAACTTTTGTCATGTTTCAAATATTTAATGCATTTAATTGTAGAGCAAAATCATCTGAAAAAAATAATTTCTTCTTTATAGCAATTGCTGCATCATTCCTATTACAGTTTCTAGTGATATATCTTCCATATCTTCAAACAATATTTCGGACTACAGCAATAAATATATTTGACTGGATTTTATTGCTTTTAGTAGCTGGAACCATATTAATATCTGAAAAAGTTGTAAATAAGCTAATGTCTTAAAAACACTCATAACGTTTTTTTTATAAATTTATAATATTTCATGAAAATAAAAATTAAAAAAAATAAAAAAATTATAATCAGGAATTAAATAATTATTATAGTTATTATTTTCTAATCTATTTTTTTTAAAAAAATAAAAAGAATTATTTTTAGTCATGAAAATTTTCAAAAATTAAAAATAAATTTTCTTTAAAAAATTATAAATTAGACTATACTTAAATTAGTGAATATTTGAAAGTGAAAAAATGACAAGATGAACACTATGGAAAACAAAAAACTAAGCATATTTTTAATGGGAGGAACTAAAGATTCTATCAATATTATTAAGTTTCTAAAAGAGAAATTTAATAGTCCTTATATTTTAACTTCAACAACTACTGACCATGGAGGGCAACTAGCTAAAAATGTAGGTTCTGATGAAATAATTGTTGAACCATTAGAACTTGAAAAAATGGTGAGCCTACTGAAAGAAAAAAATTTTGATGTGTTTATTGATAGTACTCATCCATTTGCAGTGAACGCTACCAAAACAGCTGTTAAATCATGCAAAATAGCTACTATCCCATATATACGTTTTGAAAGACCTTCCCTACAAATTGAAAAAGTGAAAAGAGAAAATATTTATCATGTTGAATCATTTGAAGATGCTGGAAAATTAATAGTTAATAATTGGAAAGATGAAAATGTCCTACATTTAGCTGGAGTAAATACAATTGAGGATGTTTTGAAATCAGTGAATAGAAAACATTTTTACGCTCGAGTTCTTCCACTTGAGTCATCCATCGAAAAATGCAGAAAATTAGGGCTTGATGGAAAACAGATTATAGCTATGGAAGGAATATTTTCAAAAGAATTCAATAAATCACTGATGATGGAATATCATGCGAAAATCATTATTAGCAAAGAAAGTGGGGAGACTGGTGGTGTTCCTGCAAAATTATCTGCAGCTAATGAACTTGGAATAACGGTTATTTTAGTGGATAGACCCGAACTCCCTATTTTAAAAGATAAAACTGTGGTTAATAATTTAAATCAATTGAAAAATAAGTTAAATCAAATATAACATTAAAAATAGTTGTGGAAATAAAAATTATTTAAAAAAAAATATTTAATAATAAAAAAAAGCAACATAAAAAAATATGTTGCTTTAATTTATCGATTGAAAACCGCCTCTCAATCTAATAATCCATTATTACATAACTATTAAAAAATTAAAAGAAATAAATTAATTTATTTTTATTTTTATATAGTCACATAACAAACTTCATTTCTCTATTAAACAAGCATAGTATATAAATATTGCTATTTAATTTTGAAAAAAACCCTTGTTTTGAACTTGTTTTAAGAAAATAAAGAAGATGATTAAGAATTTAAATAGCTATAATTTGATTTTACTTATCGCTATCTTATTTTATTAAAAACTAATGAAAAGATAGTTGTTTCATGAAAATAACAAGAAACAATAAGTTTTTAAAGAACTTGGTTATTATAAAAAATAGTATATCCCTGTAATATCACATGTAAAATTAAATAAAAATTAAAATTGACTTATTTTAATAAATAAAATGAAATTTAAAATATTTAACTATATTAAGAATATTTAAACAATTTAAAAAAAAATCTTCATTTTTATAACATTTTTATTCATTTAGAGAAAAAATGGGCGATTAACCCAATATCATTATAAGTTTTCCTGTATCCAGATCTTTATATAGCTGTCCCACCTCGATGTGACCTTGACCAAACCCTTCAGAACAGCTGGGTCTACTATTTCATCCCTTGTGTTAGTTCAACTGCTTTTTTCATAGCTTGCATATCTTTTTGCTTTTCTGTTGGTGATTTATCAATGAATACCATATCTTGCATATTCCATGCCATAAAAAGAAACACTAAAAAGCCAATAGCTATAACTAATAGCTATAATAAAGCATCTTTTTCTTTAAATAGGGCAATCACGATGCCAAACCAATTTAATCCCAAATACTAATATTACAGATATAAAAAAAAACTATAAAGAAACTATAAAGAAATTATAAAGAAACTATTAAAAAACTATAAAAAAAATTATGCCCCTGTTTCATTTAGATAATTCACAACATTATCAGGAGTGGTATTAGATTGGTTTAAATAGTTTAAGACTTCATTGGGATTCAAACTAGCATCTAAACTTTTTTGTAACACATCAAAAAAATCATAGCCCAGAATTATAGTAAGATATGACACTATTATAACCCAAATTAAAATTATCACTAAAACAATAATAAGAGCATATAGAAGAGCTTTTTTTAATTTCATTTAAATCATGACCTCCTAAAATTTAATTATTTTTTAAAGAAATTAAATCTGATAATTAAGTCTAACCAATTAATAATTGTTTAATTTTTAATTAAAAATAAAAATTTTTTATTTGCTTTAAATAAAAGTAATAAGTTTTAATTTTAGAAAATCTTCAATTTTTTAAAATAAAAAATCTAAAAAAAAATTATAATTATAATTTATTATTA
>WRNS01000084.1 GCA_009776495.1 Methanobrevibacter sp.
ATATTCATTTTATATAAATTTATATCCTATAAAATACAAAAAAGAGTATGAAAATTATAAAAATAATATAAATATAAATATTTTAGCTATTTAATGAATACTTCATCTTAAGTTATAAACCACTTTTAATAAATTCATCAATTTCTTTACTTGTGAGGTTGAAAAAATGATAAAAGAAGAACTTATCTCAGATACGATTTGCCAACTTTATAAAAAAGCAGCCATAGTTCTACCAGAAGATGTGAAAATCTCACTTGAAAATGCTCTTAAAGTAGAAGATAGTGAAATAGCTAAGCTAAATATTGAAGCTATTTTGAAAAATATTAAACTAGCTGAAGAAAAGTCAATTCCTATGTGTCAAGATACAGGATTGCCAATAATATTTGTCAAGTTTGGTAATGTTCAAGTAGAAAACCTTTATGAAGGAATTAGAAAAGGGGTTGAAAAAGCTACTAAAGAAGTTCCTCTGAGACCAAATGTTGTGGATCCAATAACAAGGAAAAATTCAGGAAATAATCTTGGAGATGGCATTCCTCAAATTGATATTGAATTAATAGATGGAGATTATATTGAATTTACCATACTTCCAAAAGGAATTGGTTCTGAAAATAACAACCAATTGAAAATGGCCTTACCTGGAGAAGGAGTAGAGGGAATTAAAGATTTTGTAGTTGAAACTGTTCTTAAAGCTGGAGGTAAACCTTGTCCTCCTACCATTATTGGTGTTGGAATTGGTGGAACATCAGACCTTGCTATGAAAACAGCTAAAAAAGCACTTCTTAGAAAAATTGGAGAGGAAAATCCCGACTCAGAATTAGCTACACTTGAAGCAGAAATTTTAGAAGAAATTAATAAAACTGGAATTGGACCAATGGGACTTAGTGGGAAAACAACTTCACTAGATGTTAAAATCGATAAAGTAGCTACACACACTGCAGGACTTCCAATTGGAGTTTGTATTCAGTGTTGGGCCCATAGATATGCTACAGCTAGACTATATAATGATAATAATTGATATTTAAAAAATCAGGGGAAAAGTCAAATTTTAAAAATTTACTAAAAATAATTCACATAATAATAATAAAAATAAATAAAACAAAAAAAATGAAATACTAAAATCCAGTGCCATTCTACTTGATATACTGCTAAATTAATGGTATGAAGGTTAGAATATGAATAATTCTGTGAAATTATTAATATTAATACTAATTTCATTGTCCATAATCATTGTAGTTAGTGATAGTAATATTTATAAATCCTACTCCATAAATCAAGCTACTATTGATATTTTTATTGAAAATTATACAGATTTACATGTGGAAGAATCTTTTCTCTATTCTTTTAAAGGGACATATAATGGAGTTTTTAGAGATATTCCTCTAAAACCTGGAGAATATTTGGAAAATATTAATGTACGTGCAGAAGGTGCATATTCTGAGTATGAAATCATTCAAGATCCTTATGAAGAAGGAAAAGACTTAGTACAAATCAAAATCTATTTATATTCTGATGCAGCTAAAACAAAACCAATTACTGATGAAAATGTTACCATATTTATAGACTATGATTTCAAAAATGTAGTGAATTTGAACGATGAAAATGGTAACTTGGTGTACAATCTATGGGGAGATCAATGGAAAATACCAATAGGAGAATTAAATGCTGCCATTCATTTAAATTCTCGAAACAATACAAATTATACATTTAATAATCAAAATTATGTGAAAAAAATTTATTGGGACAAAACAACCTTAAGGATAGAAAGTACAAGTATACCTGCCAATACGTATTTTCAAATAAATATGACATTTCCACTAGATAATAATGTTATAAATAATTATGATATATATAATAATGAAAATGATGATAATCCNATGGTAGTTGAATCTTCAAGAGAAAATGAAGGGGATTTTACAAATTTNCTCCAGATTCTTTCAGGAAACTATTTCCAAAATGAAANCCCCAAGGAAATCAATTATTTTTTGAGTATATGGGATATTATTGTTATTGCAACACTTATAATTCCATTAGCTACTTATATAAAATTTGAAGCTCTTAATTTTAATTATAAAAAGAAATTTAAAATTAAAGCTCTGAGTACTGATTCTCCAGCTATAATTAATAGTTTATTTGGTAAAGGTTTTAGAAAAAATGTTGGAGAACCTAATATTGAGGGATATCAAGCTACAATTTTAGATTTAGTCAACAAAAACTATTTAAAAATGAAATTTGTTAAATTTAAAGAAAAATCATCCTTTAAAAACAGGGAAAAACCTGAAAAAAAGATGATACTCATCATCAATAGGAAACTATTAAACTGTCATAAAACCAAAGTGAAAGAGTATGAAAAAAGTATATTACACTCTTTAGCTGCTCTTGAAAAAAATAAAATCATAGATTTTGAAAAAGCTGAAGAAATATTAAACAAAAGAACAAAAGCTGGAATATTCCAGAAGAATTATCATAAATGGGAGGAAAATCTAATAGAATCTTCTAATAAAATATTAGATAAATATTATAATAAAAAATGTAGCGTTATTTTGAGAAAATACGGGCAATTAGCTATTTTCTTTGGTTTAATTAGCATCATATTATTTATTTTTAGTGTTAATATTATAACTTTACTAATAGGTTTTTTAATGCTTTTTATAGGATTATTGTTTGAAATAAGCCCTTCAAAAAACTTAGGAGGGTGGAATAAAGAAGGAAAAATATTTAAATCTGAATGGGACCTGGTGAAAAAGTATCTTAAAAAGGAATCACTGATAAAAAGCCATCTTCCACAAGACCCATCGAAATTAAATGAATTTTTACCTTATGCTGTGGCTTTAGGCATGATAAAAAATATCGATGAGAATTTCAAAAGTTTTCCTTCAGAATTTTTAAGTTATATAGAGTTATATCCTTATTTCAAATACTCCACATCAAACATGATAAAAGATACCGTAGAAATAGGGTTATTTAGAGACTCCAGTCATTCTGCATATTATCACAGGGACTATGATGATAAAGGAGGAAATGTCGGAGGAATTTATGGTGGAGGTAGTGGTGGAGGTAGTGGTGGTGCAGGAGGAGGTTCCGGTGGCGGAGGAGGCGGAGCTTTTTAAAAAAAAATTTCAATTTAAAAAAAATTTATACCTTCAAATAAAATAAACAAAAAAAATAAACAAAAAAAATATCTAATAACAATAACAACCTGTAATAGGTGTTTTTTAACATCAACCTCAGTAATAGAGGTGTTTTACATCGAACACCCAGTAAAAGAGGTTTTTCTACCTTAAACTAAAGTAAAAAAACTCTCATTATATTGGGTTGAGCAACCATATTCATAATGATTATAAACATAGCTAAATTTAATATAATCTATTTTTCCGTATTTACTCTCAGAGGAATAAGAGATATAATCTAAGATTCAAAAAATGAATTATTAGATATATTAAATAAATATTTTCTTCTAATTTTATAATTTTTCGCAATAAATAACAAAAAAAGAATGATAAAATAGAATATACAAATTATAAAATAGCTAATTTATATATCGTTATAAAAAGTCACTACCCAAACATTAAATGGACATCATATTTAAACTTTACTATTACTCGAATAGTTCGATAGTAAACATTTAGTGGAAAACAGCTATTTATAATTTGATGAAATAGTTTTCAATTATCTTTCGGGTTTTTTGAAAGTTAACATGAAAATTGTTCTTTGACCAATTTCAACAGCTCTATCAGCTATTCTTTCAAGGAACCTAGCTATAAAAACTAAATTAATAAATTGAGTAATGGATTCCTTATCTTTAAACATACAATCTGTAACTTGTTCGAGTATTGTATCAAAAAGATCATCTACTTTATCGTCATCACGGCGTAGCTCTTTTGCCATGTCTACATTTTGATTTAAGAATGTATAAATTCCTTTACTCAGCATCATCTGTACATAATCAGCCATGTATTGCAAATCTTCTTTTAGTTTATCTGGAACATTGACATCTTTTATTTTCAGCGAAACTTCAGCTATATTAGTAGCTAAATTAGCAATTCTTTTGATGTGACTGGTAATCCTTATAGTAGCTTCAATGAACATTAAATCGCTGGCAACTGGTTGTTCTGCAGCTAAAAATCGTATGCACATTCTTTCTAAGTCAAAAACAGCTTCATCAATATCTTTACCAGTAGATATTACTTCTTTAGCTATTTTATCATCATACCTATTTATTAAAGTGATGGCTTTTCTGTGAGATCCAATTGCCATCTGCCCTATTTTTTCGGCTTCATCTTTAACATTGTTTATTCTGTTTTTAAATGATATTCTTGGATATTCTCTATCCATATAAACACCCCAGTTATATTATATTTAGATAAATTAGTAAATTGTGAAATAAATCTTTTAATAAAAAAATTCTTATTTCCTGGTTTAACCAAATCTTCCTGTAATATAATCCTCAGTTTTTTTATTTTTTGGATCGATGAAAAGTCTATCGGTTAAATTACTTTCTATAATCTCTCCATTTAAGAAAAATGAAGTGTATTTTGAAACCCTTGTAGCTTGCTGCATATTATGAGTTACAATAATAATTGTAAAATCTCGCTTCAACTTATGAATTAAATCTTCAATCTTTGTGGTTGANATAGGATCTAAGGCAGAACAAGGTTCATCCATTAAGATAACTTCTGGATTATTAGCTATGGTCCTAGCTATGCAAAGTCTTTGNTGTTGTCCTCCAGATAACCCCATAGCTGAATTATCAAGTTTATCTTCAACTTCATCCCATAAAGCAGCTGCTCGTAAACTTTCTTCCACTCTAAGAGCTAAAGTTTCATTATCACTAATTCCATGAACTTTAAGCCCATAAGCTACATTTTCGAAGATGGTCTTAGGAAAGGGATTAGGTTTTTGAAATACCATACCAACTTTTTTTCTAAGGTCTACAACATCCATTTTAGGACTGTAAATATCTTCTCCATCTAATAAAACACTACCATCATGGCGAAAACTCGGAATCAAATCATTCATTCTATTTACTGTTCGAATGAATGTGGATTTACCACAACCAGAAGGACCTATTAAAGCCGTGACAGTATTTTTAGGTATTTCTATGTTTATGTTTTGAAGGATGTGACTATCTCCAAAATAAACATTTAAATCTTCAACTTCAATTGTATTCATTATTAACCCCTTCAATACTTAATTTGTTTTTCCTATCTTAAATAATCATATATGAAAAATATTTAATAGTTTAAAAAACTTTTCAAATTTTTGATAAATAAAAATTATTCAATAATTAATAAATAAAAATTATTAAATAAAATATTAAAAAATATTAATAAATTTTAAAAATTAATTAAATAAATAAAAATTATTAAATAAAATATTAAAAAATAT
>WRNS01000085.1 GCA_009776495.1 Methanobrevibacter sp.
TATTATGATTAAGAAATATATATTATAATTAAGAAATATATATTGTAATTATAAAATATATATTATAATTAAGAGATATATATTACATCAAATATTTTTTCAAATTATCAAATGTGTGAATTTAATTATAAAATCCCCATTAATAAAGGTATGGTAAGTATACTAAAAACTGTGGAAATTACAATACAATTTGCAGTTAATTTAAAATCTAAATCATGTTCAATAGCTAACACTAACATTAACATACTACAAGGCATTGAAGCTTCAATAATTCCAACTGAATACTCTAAAGTGGAAAAACCTAAAAATCCTAATATAAATATAGCTAAAATAGGAGAAAATATAAGTTTAATGAAAGCAACAGAACTTGTAGACTTTAAATCTTCTTTAATTCCTTTAAATTGTAAAGATAACCCTAATGATATCATTATTAAAGGAATTGTAGCTGCAGCTAAATAATTAATACTAATATCAAATATTTCACCTATGGGAAGATTTAAAAAATTGAACATTATTCCTAGTATCACTGCCCACAAAGATGGAAATCTAAAGAGGGATTTTAAAGAATCTTTTATTCTTCCACCAAATTTAAACATTAAAATAGCACTTAATGATAAAAACATTATTAGAGTGGAAACATCGTAAAAAATTGCTCGAATCAGCCCTTCACTTCCAAAAATACCGAGTGTTACAGGAAAACCAAAAAATCCAGTGTTTCCTACACAAACAGGCAATATTAAAGCCCATTTTTTCTTTTCTGGAAATTTTTTTAGTGTGAAAACCAAATACATAAAGATTCCACATAAAGAACCAACAATTATCCCAACAAGAGGCAGTGTAGCTATTTGTTGTAAAATAGAAAAATCTGTTTTGTATATTGTTATAAACACCATTGAAGGTAAAGCTACATTTATAACAATTTTATTTAATGTGTCCACATCAGTTTCCTTAAGTAAGTCAATTTTTTTAAGAGTATAACCTAAAAAAACCATGACAAATATAGCTATTATCGTAGTTTCTACAGACGCCATTATATTCCCTTTAAAATAAGATAGATTAACAGTTAAAAAAACAATCCAATTATTTAATTATAAATCAAAAATTTAAAAATCAAATATACTTTGATTAATATTTATTTTAAGTTTTTATAAGAAAATATACTTTAATGAAAATATACTTTAATTAAAAATTATTTTAAGTTTTATAAAAAATTATATAAAAATACAGTAGAAAATTAATGAATAAAAATTTTTCAAACACTGAAAATACTGATTTTCTAAAATAAAATAATAAAAAAATAAAAAGTGAGAAAAAATTAATGAATTTTTTTAAAAATTAAAAAAAACTAATTTTTATAAACTGTTGCTAAAAAAAGTAAAAAAAAAAAAAATGGAAATTTTAATCTACGATACCATCGGCTGTGATTTTAAACACACATTCTCCTTCTGGTAAGTGAGGACTATCCACTAATCTAGCTATTCTTTTACCAGCTAATCCTTTTTTGAGCCAAATCCTATAGGTAGATGCATGACCTAAAACGTGGCCTCCAATAGCTTTTGTTGGGCTTCCAAAAAATGCATCTGGTCTTGCTTGGACTTGATTAGTTAGAAAAATAGCAATGTTATATGTATTAGCTAAATTTTGAAGAGCGTGCAAATGTTGATTTAGTTTTTGCTGTCTTGTAGCTAATGATTCTCTTCCAATATATTCCGCCCTAAAATGAGCCATTAAAGAATCTACTATAACTAAACGAATATTAGTTCCATTTTGAACAAGTTCATTTACCTTTTCTGCCATTAACATTTGATGAGAAGAATTAAATGCTCTTGCAATATGTATTTTTTGAAGCATCTCCTCAGGATCAAGGTCAAAAGCAGCAGCTATTTGTTCTGCTCTTTCTGGTCTGAATGTATTTTCTGTATCTATGAATACGCATTCTCCATCAAGACCTCCCTGTTCCTCTGGTAGTTGAACGGTTACTGCCAACTCATGAGCAATTTGACTTTTACCAGATCCAAATTCTCCAAATACCTCTGTCATGGATTGAGTTTCTATTCCGCCTCCAATCAACTCATTAAAAGGTTCACTTCCTACGGTTATTTTTCCAACATCTCTTCTTCGTTCCATCACATCATATGCCGTTTCAAANTCAATTTTTTCAGATTTACGAGCNGCTTCTATGACTTTTTCAGCTACTCCTTCTCCTATTTCTGCTTTAATAGCTAATTCCTTAGCTGTAGCTGTAGCTAATCTCATCATATCAGCAAAGCCAGCGTCTCTCAATTTTTGTGCTGTTTTTTCCCCAACACTTGGTAAATCTTCTAATTCAACCATTATAAACATCCCTAATAAGTTTTATATTTTCAATATAGTTCAAATTCCTGAAATAATACTTCTTAATTTAAATACTGTTTTAAGTTTTAGTTTAGATATAACTTTTAAATACTGTTTTAAGTTTTAGTTTAGATTTAAATAATATCAAGATTTTAATTAACCATCAAAGGGTTTTAGATAAAATTTTTTTAGGATTTAATCTAATTTCTTCATTATATTCATCAAAACTGACATCAGCAATTAATTTAAGACTTAAACCATTTAAATCTTCAACTTTACCTTCTAAAGCACCTTCATCTGCACTATCTTCTACTATTTTTACTATTTCCTCAGTTGTCATCCCAAGTAATTCCTCAGCTAATTTACCAAAATAAGTTGCCTGAATGTCGCCGGTATCATCTTCAAGTCTTGTTGGAATCATTAAAAGATATTTAGGCTTATCAACATCTTCTCCACAGTAATCACAAATATATTCATCATCAGTTTGCTCTAATCTATTGTTACAGTTTGGACATCTTGCATTTAAAATTTTGTTACCAAAGGCCTCTTCTATAGTTCCAGANACTTTTACATTCCTATCCCCATCTTCAAGTTCTTCAATAGATTTAGACTTATAAAGAATTTCTTCCAATTCTTCAAATGTTGGTAACTCTTTTAAATCTTTTTCTGATGAATTCACAATTTTAGAAGTACCACCAATACTCAATTCTAGATTATCATTCCTAAATGTTACACGAGGATTTTCAATTTTTATTGGATCTCCTACATCTTGCATAAGTTCTGCTTTATCATCCCATAGTGAAACTCTCATAGATCCTGTATCATCCCCAATCTCCATTGATCTGACAACACCAGGACTTCCATCTTGTCTTTGAAATTCAATAGGGTCTTGTAAATCTATTATCCTAGCTATGACTTTAATATTTCTATCATCTTCTTCTAAATCAACAATCTTCTTAATAACATAAATCATATCTTCTAATTCTTCAAAAGATGGTAAATCTCCAGTATCTTCTTCGGTTAAAGGAATTATTCTTGTAGTTTTACCAATATTAAGTTCAACACTATAAAGTCCCATTTTTGTTCTAGCATTTTCAATTAAAAATGGAAGTCCTGGTTGAAGGTTACTATTAGCTTTATCATCCCAAAATGAAAGTCTGATTAGTCCAGTTTCATCAGCAAAATCTCCTGAACGAACTATTCCCATTGTTCCATCATCTCTTTGAAATTCNCTAGGATCATTTAAACTTATGATTCTCCCAAGAATATCCACTTCCTCACCATCATCTTCAATTTCATGNACTGCTTCTATTTTGATTGGACCTAATTGATTTTGATATTCTTTTAAAACTTCTATAAGATTATTATCNTCATCAGGATTAATAATCAGATGTGTATTCCANTTTGTATTAACACGATATCCACTTGAAGTAAATTCATCNAACTCAACATTTCCACCCATTANCTTGATGATATCACCTTTATTGATTTCGATTTTAGTGTCATCTCCCCAAAGAGTTACCCTTATAGATCCTGTATCATCAGCTATTTCTATTGATTTAACAAATCCTGATGATCCATCAGCTCTTTCAAAAGTAATAGTATCTTGAATCTTAGTTACAATTCCCATCAAAGTAACATCTTTCATTTCTTGTAATTCGGCTATTTTAATAATTTCCTCTTCAAAATCAGGAACTTCAAAATCTCCTTTGATTATTCTTCCATCCCAATGAGACAAGGAAATTTCATCATTCCTCTCTCTTACCTGAGCAGATAATATCTTTACAGAATCTCCTTCATTTAATTCCAAATTTTCAATTAAATCTACATCTCTATTCCATAAAGTGTAGCTAATCTTTCCAGTGCCATCTTGAAGTTCAAGAGAAGTTACTTGACCCTCTTTACCATTTCGCTCGTAGGTTCTAATTGAGGGAACTCTTCTTATTCTAGCAATAATATTAACTTCACCCTCTGGTGTAATTTCATTTATTGGAGTTATGACTTCAGAATATTCTGGAAAATCAGGATAATCACTAGAATCCAATTTTTCAATAGTTGAACGTGGTTGTAAATGGATTTCTTTATCCCTATATCCATCTTTAACCTCAACTTTATTGATTTGGATAATATCTCCTTCATTTACTTTTTTAAGAAGTTTTATATTTTCTGTCCATAGAACAACCCTTATTTCTCCAGTGTCATCGGCTAATTTCATGTTACACAGCTTTCCAGCCTTTCCTTTCCTGCTTTTAAAGTTTTTTGGGTTAGATATTCCCACTACTCTACCAACAACACTTAAATTTTGAGCTCCAGATTCAAGCTTAGATATTTTATCCATAGCATGTTCTTCTTTATCAGCTATTGGTTCATTTTTTTCATCGATAAATGTTCCTACAATCATCCTAGCTATATCTAAATCATTCATAAAGCTTACATCATCATAATCTTCTTTCATAGATTCCATTTTTTCTAAAAAATCCTTTTCAGAAATTCTATCTTTGATTCTATTATATTCTTCCATTATTTCATTATCCATTCCAAACCCTCCATAATCATTAAATCATAATTTTTAATGCAATATTATAATAAGCATTAGCTAGTCCATTTGAAAAGTAATAGCTATTTGTGGTCATTGATTAAAAATTCATGACCATTGATTAAAATATAAATACAAAAATAAATCTTATTAAAAAATGATTAATATGATTTATAAATTATATTTATTTTAAATCTATTGAATTAGAAAATATCTAATTAATATTTAATTTGAGTTTAGTATTACTTTTTTAAAATATTTGATCTTCTAATATTTAAATATTTTTATTAAAAAGAAGTTATCCATTTTTATTAGCTAAATAATGTCTTGATTCTATAAAATTTCCTTGAAAACAAAGTAAAAAAAAAAAAAAAAAAAATTTCCTGCTTTTAAAGTTTTTTGGGTTAGATATTCCCATTACTCTGCCAACAACACTTAAATTTTGAGCTCCAGATTCAAGCTTAGATATTTTATCCATAGCATGTTCTTTTTTATCAGCTATTGGTTCAT
>WRNS01000086.1 GCA_009776495.1 Methanobrevibacter sp.
TCTTTTTAAAAAAATCATAATATTTATAAAATAAAAAATTATATTAATCTATTTAAAGAAAATTATATAATCTTTTTAAAAAAAATTATATAATCTAATGAAGAAAATGATATAAATCTGTTTAAAGTATATTTAAAAATAGTTTTTTTATTGTAGAGGTTTTTTTATTAATACTATATCTAAAATAGGATTAGTAATACTAATTGTATTGGTACTTTTAATCACTATTTATTCATTTGTAAACACCCACGAATCATTAGAAATTGGATCTGAGTCTACTGGTTATGTTGTGAAAGATACATACTCTCACTGTTCAAATCCAAGTGGTAAAATAGCTATTGTGACAGGAATGCATCCTCGTGAAACATTATCTTCTCAAATTTTACCAACAGTTATAAAGATNTACACGGTTTTAAACGATGTAGAGATTGTAAATTATCACATCACTGTTTTAGATAATCCTGAAAACTTTGATAAAGGTAGATATAATGGTGAAAAATTAGTTCATGATTATGTGCTTAAAGATATAGCTAAATCAAATTTTAATCTTGTGATAATTGCCCATGATCATGAAGAGGGTTATGGAGAAGGTTTTTATATAGCTACTCCTTCCATGGACTCAAAATCAATCACATTAGCAAATAAAGTCATGAAAGAACTTCCAAACTTTAATTATTATCAAAGAAATCTAAGTAAACCTCTTAAAAGTTCATCTATTCAAATGGTCGATAATCCAATAGTAGCTACTGGAACACCTTTATTTGTTTATGAGATTCCAGAATGGTTAGGATTTTTAGAAGCTTTTATAGAATCTTACAGTCTTATTGATGCTTCATTTAAGAATATCTAATTTTTTCATTACTAATTCTTATATCTATCAAAGACAATGAATTTATTTTTTAAATTTAAATCATCTACTGGAAATTCCATACAATTATTTTCAACGAAATTCGTATAAATAATTCTAATATTTCCATTATGTTTTTTTTCAAAATCTAAAACAGATATATCTTCATCAACAGCTATTATTTCAGTATCAAAACTATTCATTACATCTTCAGGAGCTTCTATCATCAATTCATTTTTTTTGTAGCTATTGATTATGATATCCACTGTTTTTTTACCAGAATCTCCATCACCATATGGATTAATTGCATTTTTCATTTTATTTCTAAATTCTTCATTGTTTAAAATTAATCTAGAATTTTCAACTATTTGTTCCTTGTCAGTGCCAACAAGAATATTTCCCCCAGCAGCTATGGTTTCAGGACGTTCAGTATTGTATCTTAATGTTAAAACTGGAATATCCATTGTGATAGCTTCTTCTTGAATTCCCCCCGAATCTGTAAGAATCATTAATGATTTTGACATGAGTAATAAGAAATCTAAATAACCAACAGGTTTCATAAGATGAACATTTTTTAAATTAGCTAATTTAGAGTACAGTCCAAAATTTTCCAATGTCTTTTTTGTCCTAGGATGAATTGGAAAAACAATATTTAAATCGGATAGTTCAGCTAATGCTTCAATTATATTATTTAACCTATCTTTATTATCAACATTTTCTGCTCTATGGAGAGTTAAAGTAAGAATATTATCTAAATCATTCAATTTTAGTATAGAATCATTTTTATTTATTTTATGGAATTCTATGGAAGAATCATGGGATAACTTCTTTTTAGCTATTTCCAAATTCCTAAAACAGGCATCTACAATTGTATTTCCTGTCATGAATATATTATTCCTATTTATTCCTTCTAAACTTAAATAAACAGCTGATTGTTCAGTAGGGGCAAAGTAAAGCTTAGAACAAACATCTGCAACTTTACGATTAATTTCTTCAGGCATCGTCTCGTCAAAAGAACGTAAGCCAGCTTCTACATGGCCAACAGGAATATGTAATTTTGAAGACGTTAGTGCACCAGCTAATACGGCATTTGTGTCTCCTTGTACAAGTACAATATCTGGTTTTTCATTTAATAAAACTTCTTCAATTCCTTTTATCATCAAAGCTGTTTGTTCACCATGTTTACCAGAACCAACCCCTATATTATAATTTGGAGCAGGAAGTTCTAAGTCTAAAAAAAACTGATCTGACATTTCATGATCATAATGCTGACCTGTGTGGATTAAAATTAAATCTAATCCTTTTAGTTTAATTTCATCAATAATTGATGCCATTTTAATGATTTCTGGTCTTGTTCCAAGGACAATAGCTATCTTCATTTTTTCACCATAATTTAAAAAAAAAAAAATTGTTATAAATAAAAATTATTAATAAAATTATTAATTGTTTTAATTATTTAAAAGTTACTAATCAAATTCAAGATTATTCTAAAAAAATCATGACAAAAATATATAAAATAAAAAAAATATTTAAAAAATTAAAAAAAATCTTAAAAAATATTAAAAAAACACATAAATTGGGGGAAAAAAATGAATATCTATTTAAAATTTTAATAGTTATTTACGACAACCTTTTTCTTTTTGCTTTATAATCACCAATGACTCCTAAAAGTTCTCTCTGGGCTTTTTTTTCCAAGTTATTTCGTTGATAATCTTTCCATTTTTCAATTTCACTTTCTAAAACTTTTGTATTTATTAAGGCAAAATTATCAATGAATTTAATTTTTAAATCATTAGCTAAAATAATAGGGATATTTTCATCTTCAAAAATCTCTTGTGCCTGTTGAGGTATAATTCCAAAGGTTAAAATAGCTTTAATATTTAAATCAGCTAAAATTTTAGCTGTTTGTGAACCTCCACCTTCTGGTGATTTTAATAATATAATATCTCCTTTTTTAATTTCTAATAGCTTCGATGTCTTATTTATGCTATCTTTTGTGAAAAAATCAACTATTTTTATTTGAGTCAATTCTTTGGAATTAGTAAAATTATCAAATGAAGCTCTGAAATTCAGTTTATCTTCTAAAGACTTTCTTAACTCCTTCTCCTCCATGTACTTTTTCGAAATAGTTTTAAGTAACTGAACTTTAGAAGCTATTGTTTTTTCCTTTAAAAGATTTTTGGAATATTTTTTATTTAAATCTTTTAGTTCATCCTTTAGCTTAATAATTTCCCTATTATATTCACTAATCTTCTTGTTAAATTCTTTGTTTTTAGAATTTAAATTTTTTATAAGCTTTTCCTGGTTTTTAATCTGTTTTTCTTGAGATTTAATAGTGATTTTAAGTTTATTTAACATCTCTATATTTAAATAATTTGATTTTTCATCAAAATTATTTCCATTTAAATCATCTTTTTTCTCGTACTTTTCTTTTTCAATGTTAATTTCTTTAAAATTATTTAAATTATCTATCTCACTGGTTTCATTATTAAATCCCAGTTTAAAAACAGAATCAATAGCTATACTAATAGGGATTTCATTGATAAAAAGTGTTTTTGCTTGATCTAATTTTTCAATATAATCCTCCTCATCATCCAGACATATATCATTAGATTCTTTTAATTTAACTTTATATTCGAAAAATTTCTTTTCTAATTGATTAAACTTGTTTTCATAGTTTCTATAAGCAAAAATAGCTGCAAACAAAGAATCTCTTCCATGAGCATCGAAATTTGTAGAGAATAGCTCTTCTTCATTTGAAATAATTTCATGATTTTTTTTTAAGTTATTAATAGAATCAAAATTAAGATTACTATTCTTTTTTAAATAATCATCCACTATTTTATTCTTATAAGACACTTGGATATCGTTTTTTGGAGAAAATATTTTTGAATTTAAAGAACTTGCTAACTTTTTAACGGCTTTAGGAATTTGTTTAACATCCGTAGCTATTAAAACCGCTTTTCCATATTTCATGATAATATTTATTATGTCAGATTTAGAAATTTCTTTATAGCTATTTAAAAAGATCAAATGACCATTTAAATCTAAAATAGCTATACCCACATTTAATCCAGGGTCAAATCCAACAATTATTGGAGTTTTATATGTTTCATTCTTAGAATTCAAGTTTTTTTCATAAATAGAATTTAAATTATTCTTATTCAGATAATCCCTCAATATTAAGTATTATTTTTAAAAATGGTTATTCCTATTAAACCATTGATAGAGAATAAATAAAATGAATCCATTATCCCTGTTAAATCATCAAAACTATTAAATAAAATGAATTTTTTCAATTCTATTCTCTTTCTCATTGAATGGTGCTAAGTATATACTAATATTTTTTCATACTATTTAATAGAGTCTTATTCTCTTTTAAAATAATTTATATTATTCAGTGTAGAGCTCATGCTATTTAAAATATTATTCTCTATCGAATGATTCATCTTATAATTAAAAAGATTGTCAATTAAATATCTTCTAAATCCTTCACAAGCATATTCATCATAGTTAAAATTAATGTTAGAATAAGTAGTATCCATTAAAATTAAATTTTCACTTTCTAAAGGTTTAATATTGAATTTTTCATTGGGATTGAAGAATTTTTCAACTTCATCAAGTTCCATTTTATTTTTGCCAACTAGAAGAAATATTCTCATCATTTTCCTAATCATATTCCAAAGAAAACTTTCTCCATAAACATCCACAAAAATTGAATCAAAATTATCCATCCCTTCTGGATTAAATTGATTTATTGGTTCAATTAATCCTTCATGATTATTCTTAGCTACTTTATTATCTTTTAATTTATATTTTATAGACTGTCCCATAATCGGCTTATACTTAGTAAAATGAATATTTTTCTCAGGATTAGGAGAAATAATATTAATTTCATCAATTTTTCTTACAGGAGTTTTTTGATCTCGTTTTGAAAAGTTAGTAAAATCATGTTCTCCTAAAAATAGCTTGCTCAATCGCTCCATTGCAGAGATATCCAAATTTTCCTCAAAAAACATGTATCTGTAATATCTCATTAAGGCATATCTTGGTTTAAATCCATATCTAACAGGGGCTTTAGCTAATACTTGAATATCATCAGGTAAACTATGATTTATTTGATTGATAATAATTTCTCTTTCAGACATAAAACTAATAATATTTCCAAGACTATGAACCCCTTTATCTGTTCTTCCAGCTATTGAAAACTTTGATTTTTTTACATCATCTATATATCCTAATTTTTTCAAAGTGTATATGATTTCTCCTTCAATAGTTCTAAGATTAGGTTGTCTTTGAAATCCATGAAAGTTAGTACCAATATAAGCTATTTTCAAAGCTATTTTTTTCATAACAATCCCTAACCAATAAACTAGTATTCAAAATTTTTCAATATTTCATTATTTTGCATAACAATAACAAGGATAAAATAATAATAATAATAATAATAATAATATTGATAATATTGATAATATTGATAATAATAATAATTATAATAATTAAAATAATGCAGATAAT
>WRNS01000087.1 GCA_009776495.1 Methanobrevibacter sp.
TATTATTAATTTAAAAGATTTATTATTAGTTTAAGTAATTTATTATTAATTTAAAAGATTTATTATTAGTTCAAATAATTTATTATTAATTTCAAATATTTTTAGTTAAAATGTTATAATTTTAATTAATTTAATATATGAATATGAAATAATTACTATAATATTCTTTTAGGATTGAAAATATGATTTTGGATAAAATTATCGAATGCACAGAAAAAAGGATTGAAAATAAGAAAAAAGAAGTAGCTATGGATGATTTAATATCTACCATCTATTCACTTCATACAGATTCAGTTCATACAAGTACTGAAAATTTTGCGAATAATAATCTGAATAATAATCTGAACCGTAAGTTTGAAGAAAAAAACTCATTTGAAGAAAATTTAAAATCCAATGAAATATCTTTTATTAGTGAAGTAAAAAGGGCTTCACCATCAAAAGGATTAATTTGTAAAGACTTCAATCATGTAAAAATAGCTAAAGAATATGAAAAAATAGGATCATCAGCTATTTCAGTTTTAACAGAACCATATTTTTTTAAAGGTAGTGATGATTATCTTGCTGATATTGCAAACAATGTTGACCTTCCTTTACTTCGAAAAGACTTTATAATAGATGAATACATGATTTATGAATCAAAAATATTAGGTGCTTCTGCAATATTACTTATAAGCTCTATCCTAAATAAAAAAGATTTAAAAAAATTCATAAAACTTTCTTATAAATTGAATATGTATCCATTGGTTGAAGTTCACACAAAAAGAGAAGTTAAAATAGCTATTGATTCCGGGGCAAAAATTATAGGTGTTAACAATAGAAATCTCAAAAATTTTGAAGTGGATATCCACACAAGTATAAATTTAAGAAAATATGTTCCAGAGGATATTGTTTTTGTTTCAGAAAGTGGTATAAAATCAGCTGAAGATATAAAAAATCTTAAAAATAATAATATAGACGCTGTTTTAATAGGTGAATCTTTAATGAGAAGTAATGATAAAAAAATAGCTATGGATGAGTTAAGGTCTTTAATTTGAAATAAAAACACGGTTAAATTCTAAAATTATAATCATATAATTATTTACTGAGTAACAACATGAAAAATACTAAGTCAAACACAAAAATTAAAATTTGTGGATTAAGAAGAGAGGAAGATATAGCTATAGTCAATAAATTTAAACCCGATTTTGTAGGCTTTGTATTTGCAGAAAGTAAACGTAGAATAAATTTTAATCAGGCTATTCAACTTAAAAAAAATCTTAAGTGTGATATTTTAGTGGTTGGAGTTTTTGTAGATGCAGATATTCAAGATATAACTTATCTTATAGAAAACAAAGTCATTGATCTTGTTCAACTTCATGGCAACGAGGATGAAGAGTACATTAATAATTTAAAAGAATTCGATGAAAGTATTAAAATTATTAAAGCTGTTTTGGTTAAAAATGAAGATGACATTAAAAAATGGGAAGAATCAAACGCTGACTATATACTACTCGACAGTGGAAAGGGAACTGGGAAGACTTTTGACTGGGATTTAATTGGAAATATTAAAAAACCATTTTTCATTGCAGGTGGAATCGACAGTAAAAATATTGATGAAGCAGTGAAATTTAATCCTTTTGGAGTTGATTTAAGTTCTGGAGCAGAAGAAAATGGTTTTAAAAGTCAAAAAAAAATAGCTAATATAATGAAAAGATTTAGATAGTTTAAACTGGGAATTATAAAATTTATTATAATTTATTATAATTTATTATAATTTATTATAATTTATTATAATTTATTATAATTTATTATAATTTATTATAATTTATTAAAATTTTTAAAATTTATTAAAATTAATTTAACAATAAAAATTAAAGATGAAATAGAGATATTAAAAATATAATGAAATGAGGGAATAACAAAATGAGCAAAGGAAGATATGGGGAGTATGGTGGACAATACATTCCAGAAACATTAATGAATGAACTTTTAAATTTAGAAAAGCAATATGATTTTTATAAAAATGACTCTGAATTTCAGGAAGAACTTACATCTCTTCTAGCTGAATATGCTGGAAGACCTTCTTTATTATACTTTGCAGAAAAAATGACTGAGGATTTAGGTGGAGCTAAGATATATTTAAAACGTGAAGATCTTAATCACACAGGATCTCATAAGATAAACAATGTTCTTGGTCAAGTTCTTCTTGCTAAAAAAATGGGAAAAACAAGAGTAATAGCTGAAACAGGAGCAGGGCAACATGGAGTAGCTACAGCTACTGCAGCAGCATTTTTAGGAATGGATTGTGAAATATTCATGGGTGAAGAAGATACAAAACGCCAATCACTTAATGTTTATCGTATGGAATTATTAGGAGCTAAAGTGAATCCAGTATACAGTGGGACAAAAACCTTAAAAGATGCGGTTAATGAAACAATGAGGGAATGGACAACAAGAGTTCATGACACGCACTATGTTTTAGGTTCTGTAATGGGTCCACATCCATTCCCAATGATTGTACGAGATTTTCAAAGTGTAATTAGCGAAGAAATAAAGAGTCAGCTATTTGAAATTGAAAGGAGTTTGCCGACTGCTGTTGTTGCATGTGTCGGTGGTGGAAGTAATGCTATTGGTTCGTTTTATAATTTTATCGATGAATCGAAAGTTAAATTGGTTGGTTGTGAAGCTGGTGGTGAGGGAATCGATACTGAATATCATGCTGCATCACTTACAAAAGGAGAAGTTGGAATATTCCATGGAATGAAATCTTACTTTTGTCAAGGTAATTATGGTCAAATTGCTCCAGTTTATTCAATTTCTGCAGGATTAGATTATCCTGGTATAGGTCCAGAACATGCTTATTTACATGATGTGAAAAGAGCTGAGTATGTTCCAATTACAGACGCTGAAGCAGTAGAAGGATTTGAGTATTTAGCTAAGTGTGAAGGAATCATATGTGCAATTGAAAGTGCTCATGCCATAGCTCAAGCTATGAAAATGGCAAAAATCATGAATAAAGATGATATTATTGTGGTTTGTCTTTCTGGACGAGGAGATAAAGATGCTGAATCTATTCAAAAATATAAATTAGCTAAATCCAATAATAATAGTACTAATAATAACAATAATAACAATGCTAATAGGGATAATGGCTATGTGGGAGGGATATAATTGAGTAAAATCACAGAAGCTTTTTCTAATGGAAAAGCATTTATACCTTTTTTAACAGCTGGTGATCCTTCAAAAGAAAAAACAATAGAATTCATATTAGCTATGGATGAAGCAGGAGCTGACATTATTGAAATAGGAATTCCTTTCTCAGATCCCATAGCTGAAGGACCAGTTATTCAAAATGCTAATTTAAGAGCATTAGCTAATGGAATCCATACTGATGATATTTTTGACATGGTACGTGATGTTCGCCGTAAATCAAATGTTCCTTTAGCTTTTTTAACTTATATAAATCCAGTTTTCTATTATGGATATGAAAAATTCTTTAAAAAATGCAAAGAAGTAGGAGTTAATGGTATTATAATTCCTGATTTACCATATGAAGAAAAAGAAGAAGTTGTAGATGTTGCAGCAAAATATGATGTAGATTTAATATCTCTCATAGCTCCAACTTCAGATGATAGAATTAAGATGATAGCTAAAACGTCAAAAGGTTTTATTTACCTTGTTTCATCCATGGGTGTAACTGGTGTTAGAAGTGAGATTAAAACAGATCTTCAAGATATAATTCGTGAAATTAGAAAAGTTACAGATGTACCAGTAGCAGTAGGTTTTGGAATAAACACACCTGAACAATCTAAAAATATAGCTAAATTAGCTGATGGAGTAATTGTTGGAAGTGCTATTGTTAAAATCATTGAAAAATATGGGGATGATGCAACACATTATATAAAAGAATATGTAGCTACTATGAAGGATGCTACACGAATTTAACACTTATCTTTTATTATTTGAGCAATAATTAAGGAAAAATAGATAAAATTTTTTTAATTGAATATTAAAACTTTTTTTAGAAAAAATTAGAGTGAGATCCATTGGTTCAATGAATCTCTAAGCCTAACACCAATTTTAATATTGGGGCTTGTATTATTTAAGTTTTTTCATTTTTATTACTAAATTTTTTAATAGTAATATTATATATAATTTTTATTACATATTAATATCATGGTATTACTAAGCTCCTTGAGAGTCGACTATACTTTTTTTTGGAGAAGTCTAACACCAAGGCTTTTCCTATTATAAAACATGATAGGGGGTGGTAATATGTCAGATAATCTTAAAACATTTTTAATGGATGTTTTTAATATATTAATTATCTGTATTATTTACCTCCTGATTAAATTATGTAGTTAAATAGGAGGTGGGGCTTAGTGTACCATGTTTTTATTAAAAAATTAAGTAGCCCAATTTTATTTTCTAAATTTCATAGGTCTTTTTTCTCCAAAATTACCTTCTCCCATGACATTTCCAATATTAAGATATTCACCTTTATTGTCCTTACCAATAGAATATTCCACTACTTTGTCAATTCTTTTATCCTTATTATTCATTGCATCTACAGAATAAACATTTGTTAAATAGATTTTACCTTTTGAAGTCGTGAATTTAGCTTCTTTTCGGAGGTTTGATGTTCCAGACATTTCAAAAAATTTAGCTTTCCCGTCACTATAAAAGAAGTAATTATAGCTATCTGTTCCTCCTAAACCAATAAATTTATACTCCCAAGCACCAATTAATTTTGAATCAATGTTTGTGTTAGTTTTCGATTTTTTTGTCCATCGTGCGTATACTGTAGCACTTTTTGTTGGTTTAGTGTTTACACTTATTTTTTTCCCACCACTTTTCTTGGTGTACCAACATTTAAAGGTATAACCTGTTCTTTTAGGAGTAGCTGGAAACTTTTTTTTATCTTTGCTCCTTTTTTGACATTAATAGCTGCAGTCTTTTTGGATCCAATTTTGCCTCCATTGGCATTAAATGTTATTTTGTTTGTTGAAACTTTTTTATACTTTGCTTCAATATGTATACCATCATTTGTGGTGAATGTTTTTTGTTCATTTAACGTAGCTGCTGTTACTGTTAGCATGGAAAACATAGCTACAGCTACAAACAATATTAATAGTGCAAAAATTCTTTTGGAATTCATTATTTTAACCTCCTTATTTGTGGCAATTGTGCCACTTTTTTTTGGGTAATGATTAATCCATTATAATAATTGAATATTAATTACCATGAATAATAGTTTAAAATTAGCTATATTTAAATATTATGGTTTAAAAATCTTTAAAATAAGAAATCTAAGGGGGGGGG
>WRNS01000088.1 GCA_009776495.1 Methanobrevibacter sp.
TTTTAAAAATTTTCATCGTATTTCAATTTTTTAACTGGAATATTATTTTTCAAATACACTAGCTAATGTTTATTTATACTATTATTAATAAAATATTTGTGATGTTAAATTCTATTTTTTGTCCTAATTGTGGAATGCTGAAAAATAACTGCTTATGCAATAAATCAAAATCTAAATTCAAAGATTTAGCTAAATATAATAATCGCAATTTTAAGGACGAAAATGGCTTCAATCAATCGTATAACAATGGGGTTTCTAAAGATACTATTCAAATACCAAATAGCTACTCAACCATTGAACATTCTTTAAGTAATCATCAGATAAACCAATTAAAAAAGGAATTTCCAAACATTGATGAGGAAATAATTGAAAACTTTCCTTTTGAGAGTCCAAGAGAGGGACAGCTTGAAATCATTACTGATGTTAAAGAAGCTATTGAAGAGGGATATAAATACATAATTCTTGAGGCTGGAACAGGGACAGGAAAATCAGCAGTAGCTACAACACTTGCCCGAATATATGATTCTGCTTATATTCTTACAATGACTAAACAGTTACAATCTCAATATGCTGATGAATTTGGATTTCCTCTTGTGAAAGGGAGAGGGAACTTTTATTGTCTTCAGGATGATTTAGACTCTAGCTGTGATGTTGGAACTTGTAAAACAACTCCAAGTTCTAAAAAATTTTTTTGTAAATACGGGGTAGGTAAAAACCCGACCCTTGATGCTGAAGAAGCATTTGAAGATTCTTATGGTGGTGCATTATTTTATCAATCTGATGAACACTGCCATTACTGGCAGCAGAAAGCTAACTCTGTTAACTCAGCTATTACTTTGATGAACTATGACTATGCTATTTTAGAACTTAACTATGTTAAACACTTTGGAAAGCGGAATTTATTAATTCTTGATGAGGCTCACAACATTGAAAATAAATTGATGAAAAGCATGGAGCTTAATCTTTACAATAAACGACTTGAAAAAGATATTAAAAAGGTTATTAGTCACAATACATTAGCTAGTTCCGATTATAAAGATTGGATAATGGAAATAGAAGCGATTCATGATCATTATAGAGATATAGATATCAAAGACCTTCCAAAAAATAAAGCTGAAAGAATACATTCAACAAGTGTAAGACTAAGACAATTAAAAGAAAACTTAGAAAATGAACCTAAAAATTGGGTAATTGACCCAAATAAAGATGGAGTTTCATTTAAACCTCTTAGAGTTCATAATTATGCAAAGGATTATTTGTTTAAACATGGAGAAGTTTGTTTATTTTTAAGTGCAACTATATTATCTCATAAAATGTTTTCTAAATGGTTAGGACTAAATCCAAATGAAGTCTATCATGTAAAAGTAGATAGCCCTTTTCCACCTAGTAAAAGACCAATAGAGTTAAAATTAGCTGGAAAAATGTCAGCTAATAGAATAAAACACACTGCCCCAGAAACTCTTCCAATTTTAAATAAGATACTAGAAAAGCACAAAAATGACAAGGGTTTAATTCATACAAATAGCTATAGGTGTCAAAATTATATTGTTAAAAATGTCTTAAATTCTAGAATTATTTCACATACTTCCATGAATAGGGAAAGAGTTTTAAATCACTTTGAAAAAAGTGAAGATCCGCTGGTTCTTGTTAGTCCCTCAATGAGTGAGGGAGTCGACCTTCCCTATGATAAATGTAGATTCCAAGTAATTTACAAAGTTCCTTTCCCTTATCTAGGGGACAAACAAGTTAACCTAAGACGAAAAAGAGATCAACGATGGTATGCATATAAAACCGTAATGACTCTAATGCAAGCTTATGGAAGGGGAATGCGTGCAGAAGACGATTCATGTTCTACTTACATTCTTGATGGAGATATAAAAATGATTTTTAATAGTCCAATGTATAGAACTTTAGTCCCACAATTTTTTAAAGAAGCTATTGTTGAGGATGATTAAATTCATGGCAGTATCAGACTTTTTTTCCCTCTATTTTTATTGTTTGGAATATTTTGCTTATTTATAATATTATTATTGTTTCCATCTTTTTAAAGTTGGGAAAAATTCTTCCATTTGTTTTTTTGCTTCTGTTATTTCTATAGAATGAGCTTCTGCAACTTTAGGAGCACAAAAATTAATCATGTCTTCCATAGTCATTTCTGCAACAAAATCTCCTTTGTCATAACAATATTTACAATATTCTTCACTGACATTTCCATCTTTTTCTGTTCCTAAAATGTCATCACTCATTAAAGGCATTCCACATGATTGACAAAAGTTCATTTCTTCACTATTCATTTTATCACCTAATTTTAATTAATCGAATTTCTTAATTAGCTATTGATATAATAGCTAATAATTTTTTTAAAAATCAGATTTTTAATTAATTGTATTCTTGATATTATTATTAATTATATTTAAACTTGTTTTTTCCGTAAACACCATGTTTACATCTAGTTTTTTCCTTTATTTTAATAGTTCTTTGATTTCTTTAAGAATTAAATCATTTAAATCTTCTTCTTCCTTTATAATTTTCTTATTTGATGGATCTAATAATTCTATTTCATTTAATAGCTCATCGTTTTTTGATTCTATTGCTCGATTTTTTGCTTCCTTTTTACTTATTAAGTTAATACTTAAAACTTCTTCAAGACCTTTATTATTTATAAAATAAGTGTATTTAATAAAATAATTTACTAACCAAGATCTTAAAATGTTCAATCCTTCGTGTTTTTCTTGACTTTCTTTTAATTCTTTCTTTTTATAGTTTCCATTATCTAAAGTATCTAAATTATTGTTTAATTGAATAATTTTCTTAAAATAATACTTACCTTTTTTTAAATTAATATTTAACTCTTGTTCTCCGGTATCCATTGTTTTTATTAGACTTTCTTTATAATTTTCTGAGTTTTCACCATTTAACTTGTTCATATCATGATAGCTATAGATAATCAATTTTGTTTTTTCCTTGATGAAGACATTTACATCTTTAAATACAGGTAACATGATTAATATTCCAGTATCTGTAGATTCTCTTTTTAAAGTCAACCCTTTAATCTCATCCTCAAATAACTTAGCTATTAATTCTGGAACAGTAGTATTCTCATGTTCACAATAAATACTTATTTTTTCCATAAGTGACTGAGATAATCTAAAACTATAAGGTTTTTTATCTGGGTACTTTTTCAGTCTTTTAAGCATACTATTTGTTCCTTTCATGTGTTTGAAGTTATTAGCTATTTTTTTCTTTTTTTCTTTTAATTTTTTTTATCTATCTTAATTATATTAAGTTTTTTTCATTACTTTTTATTACTTTTTATTACTTTTCATTATTTTTCATTATTTTTCATTTCTTTTCATTACTTTTCAAATGCTCTCTAGCTCAGTTGCTTTATATACTAATGATGTATTTTATATTATCTAAACATTGAGATTGGTTTGAAATAGCTTTCATATATCTTGACTATTTTATAACTAATGAAAAATTTGAAATTTATTTTAATAATTTTGGATGATACAATGCCAACACAAAGAATAATTAAATTATCTAAAAAAGAAGCTTTAGTTAGAGGTATAAAAGGAAGAACTTATAAAGCTATTATTCGAGAGGGGATAGCTATTCCTAAAAATCCTGACACTTGTTATGTTGAGTTTATAAATAGTACTCCAGTAATATCTCGCTTTGATAAAATAGAAAAAGTTCCTTTAGAAAATAGCATGCCAGGTATGACAACACTTAAAATGTTTTCCTGATTAAAAATGTAAAAATAAATGAGCCAGGAGGGATTTGAACCCTCGATCTGCGGATCCGAAGTCCGCCGTCATATCCAGGCTAGACCACAGGCCCAAAGTTAAATATCCACATATCTAAATATTTAAATATATTAATATTTAAAATATCTTTTCTTTATAGATTTATTGATTTTTTCATTTTTTAGATATTTGTAAGTATTTATGAGAAAAATAATTGTTAAAAATACTTCAAATCAAATTTTAGTTTTTCTTCCTTTTTAAAGTATTTGGAAATTAATATTAAATTATCACAATATTTTTAAATTAAGTTTTTTTTTTTTTTAAAAATTGAAATTTTTCTATTTATATAAATCAAAGTTTTACAAGTTAAAAACGAAGTTTTTATAATAAATAAAATTCAATTTTTTTATAGAATTTAATAATTTATAATAATTTTTACAATATTTTTTTTTAAAATGAATTATTTAAATTCTATTGATTATTTTTTTATATTATGTTAAGAAATTAATTCAAATACTAGCTATTATTCTATTATTTGATGGAGAAATATTAATGTCAACAAAAAGAATTATACCATGTTTAGATTGTGATTTACAAGTTCCAGAAGGACGTGTCGTTAAAGGAGTTGAGTTTAAACAAATAAAATATGCTGGAAACCCTATTGAATTAGCTAAAAAGTATTATAATCAAGGTGCAGACGAAATTGTCCTTTTAGATATTACCGCCTCAAAGGAAAAAAGAGCTACCATGAAAAATGTGGTTGAAGCTGTTGCAAAAGAGGTTGCCATACCTATCTGTATAGGTGGTGGAATAGGAAAAGTTGATGATTATATTAATTTACTCAAAGCTGGGGCTCATAAATGTTCCACTAACACAGCAGCTATTCATAATCCTGAACTGATAAATGAAGCATCTGAAGCAGTTGGAACTCATGCTTGTGTTGTTGGAATTGATGCAAAAAGAAGATATTTAGATGACCCAAGTGAAAGTGATGAGAGAAACATTGTTGAGACGAAAAATGGCTACTGCTGGTTTGACACAAGTATTTATGGTGGAAGTGAATTTACAGGAATGGATGCTATTAACTGGGCTCAAGAGTGTGAACAAAGAGGAGCAGGAGAAATTCTTCTAACTTCAATGGATCGTGATGGAACCAAGGATGGTTACGATCTTGAACTCACCAAAGCTATTGTTGATGCTGTGGATATTCCTGTGATAGCTTCTGGAGGAGTGGGAAAACCAGAACACATTTTAGAAGCTTTCAAAATAGCTGATGCAGACGCGGCATTAGCTGCAAGCATCTTCCACTTCGATGAATATCCTGTTCCAGAGGTTAAAAAATACTTGAAAGAAAAAGGACTTAATGTAAACTTATGATTTTATATAAGTTTTTTTTTATTTATTTATTTTTTATTTACTTTTAATTTACTTTTAATAAATTTTTAATTTATTTTTAATTATTTTTTATTTATTTTTTTATTAATTTTTTATTAATTTATTTATTTAAAAACTTGAATCTCATGAAATT
>WRNS01000089.1 GCA_009776495.1 Methanobrevibacter sp.
TAATATAATTTTTTATATTAATAAACTGTATTTGTTAAAATATATAATATTATTTTATTAAACCAATTCATATAAAATTTATTTTAAATATTTATTTATCAATTTTAAATATTTTTTTAAAAAATAGTATTATTTTTTTATTAATTATATATGTATAGTTATTACAAACATATTTATATATCAAAAAGTACAATAAATTAAATAAAGGTTTGGTGGGTGGTGCCTAAGAATAGAGAAATCAGTTCTTAGGTTCTGTTTTCCATTAATTAAATACTTATTTTCAAAATATGTTGTTGTTTACTATCTTTTGCAGTTGTTGCAATTTTTGCAACAACTGAATCTTTGATTAATTTACCATCTTCAAAAATGTTTTTTATATGTCTTGAAATAAAGACTAATACATTCCAAACAAAGAAAATAACTGATTTAAATTGATATCTCTTTTTACTTTTCTTTTCCCTTATTTTGAACAGTCAAAATTTTTTTTGACAGTTGAATTCTCCCCTAATTCCCTAGTTTCAAAAGTTTCTTAAGATAATAATAATAATAATAATATTTTGCAATCTTGATTCATACAATCATTTCTTTAATCTAACTTTTAAAGAGTCTGCATGCGCATAAAAACCTTCATATTCAGCTATTGGTAAAACAATTTCTTCAAGAGATTTTATCCCTTCTTTAGTAATGGTTTGCACCGTAGGTTTTTTAATAAATGATTCTGTTGATAGCCCAGAATACATCTTAGCTCCTCCTGCAGTTGGAAGAACGTGATTTGTTCCAGAACCATAATCTCCAGCAGCTACTGGAGAATAATTTCCTAAGAAAATGGAACCTGCATTGTTAATACTTTTTAAAACTTCTTCATCATTCTTTGTAGCTATTATCAAATGTTCTGGAGCATAAGCATTAGCTACCTCTACTGATTCTTCAATTGAATGGGTTAGAACAATTTTTCCATATTTACTTAAAGATTCTTCAATGACTTCTTTTCTTTTAGCATCTTTAGTTTTCTTTTCAACTTCTTCTTTTACACGAGTAGCTAATCTTTTATCATCTGTAACTAAACAACATGAAGAGTTAGGATCATGTTCTGCTTGTGATAAAATATCATAGGCAATGTATTCTGCATTAGCTGTTTCATCAGCTATTATTAAAACTTCAGATGGACCTGCTTCAAATTCAATATCCACTTCTCCAAAAACTAGTTTTTTTGCTCCAGTTACAAAAATATTTCCAGGACCTACTATTTTTTCAACTTTAGCTATTGATTTTGTTCCATAAGCCATTGCACCAATAGCTTGAGCTCCTCCAACTTTATAGATTTCATCAACCCCAGCAATATCAGCAGCTACTAAAATTGCATCCATTATCTTCCCATCTTTTTGAGGTGGACTACAACATATTATTCTTTTAACACCAGCTATTTTTGCAGGAATCACAGTCATTAAAATTGTTGAAGGGTATGCTGCTCTTCCTCCTGGAATGTAGCATCCAACACTATTTATTGATCTAATAATTTGTCCAGCTTCTATTCCATTTTCTATAGTAACAGACCACTCTTTTGGAATCTGTTTTTTATGGAATTTTTCAATATTTTTTCCTGCTTTTTTAAGTGCATTGATTAATCTTTTATCAAGTTTAGAATAGCTATTTTTTATTTCTTCTTTAGAAACTTTTAAATCATTGATTTTCACATTATCAAACTTTTCAGTATATTTTAAAACAGATTCATCTCCATTTTCTTTGATATCATTTAAAATATCTGAAACAGTTTCTAAAACATTATCAACATCTTCTTTTGATCTCTTCACAATTTTTAATAGATTTTTTTTATCATAATTTAGAATTTCCATATGTATCAACCGTATCATAGTTAAAGATTTAAGATAAATAATTTTAGGATTTAAGATAAATACTTTTAGAGTTTAAAATCATTATAACAAGATTATTAGATAAACTTTACAAAATTTTAAGATAAATGAATAGTTAATGATTTAAGTAAATTTTTTAATTTATTATTTAAACTAAATATTTTAAAAAAATATGATTTTTTTATTTATTTAGAAATTATTTTATTATCTCTAAGATTTATTTATTTATTCATTCATTATTAATATACTGAATTCATTGTATAATTTTATCTATACTAATGATTAAACTCTTTCTATCAGCCAATTAATTCTATGATATTTTTTTGAAATATTAATACTTACTACTTTATTTTGTCTTTAATCAATATATAAAAATTTTATTTTTAATTTGAAAAAAATTAAGAAAATAAAAAATTAAAAAGAATAAAAATAAAAAATAAAGAAAAAATAATATAAATTTGAAATATAAAACCAGATTTTGTTTTATTAAATGGACAGATTTTTTAATTGAATAATTTAAATTAATATTTTTTAGACCTATGTAAACAGTTTTAGATTACATTATATTTATGTATATAATTTCTAATAACATTATTTTTATGTGAATAGTTTTAGATTACAGTTTATTAATTTTCCTTGTCCTTGGAACAACCGTTCAACAACAATTTTAAATATAATCAAGTTAAAAAGAAGTATTATATATAAGTTCATTAAACTGAATTTTTAATAGATAAGAAATAATTTAATATAATGTTTGCTAAACTGTTAAAGTTGTTATAACTAAAAAAATTTCTATTTAATTAAATTTTATGAAATGGAGAATTTTACACACTTTTCAAGCAATTTAAATTAAATATAATATTTTGTTTTATTATTACTAATTGTTGATTATATCTTGTGTAAGTTTATAATGACTAAATATATAATTAAGTTTATAACATTTAGTTTAGCTATTGAAGTTTATTTCATCAAAATGTTAGTATGTCGTAAACAGAGTAGAAGGTATGGTTTTTTTATGTATAAAGATGAAATGATTCAAATGCATCAGTTTTTAGTATATGTCTTGAAATACTTAGAAACAAACAATGATATACATAGTTCATGTGGTGACTACATTGCTTTGAATATCAGTCCCCATCATATTCACAGAACGAAAGCAGAGCATAAACATGCAATATTTGTACTCTCCAACACTATTTCTGAAATTATCTTACAAGAAAATATGGGTTCTGTTCCGTCAAATGTTTCTAATGCGTTAAATGAACTTGTAAAAAGATCTAAAAAAGAACTAAAAGTTGAACTTAAAGTTGAATCAAAATAATTAACTAAAATAAAAATCAAATTAACGGTTAAAAAATCAATAACCGATTAAAAATCAAAATAACTGATTAAAAAATCAAAATAACTGATTAAAAAATCAAAATAACCGATTAAAAAATCAAAATTACTGATTAAAAATCGGAATAACTGATTAAAAATCAAAATTACTGCTTAAAATAAAATATTTACAATATTTTACTAATTTAATTCAATATTTTATGATTTTTTTAGAAAATATTCTATCAAACCAATATTAAATACTATTTTCCTTTGAAATATTTCATTTCTAAATAAAACTATTTTTTTTATTACTTTGGACTTTTAGAAGATGTCCATTATCAATATTTAACTTTTGTATTATAATTATTATTATTAATATTATTATTGTTAAATTTATTATTATTTTCAATTATTATGATATTATAGATTAAATCTATTACTTTGAATATTATTATAATAGATTAAATATATTACTTTTTTTATTTGCTAATTTTAATAGCTTCATTATCTTTTTTTTACAATGTTTTAACAGAAAAATGTTTTAACAAAGAAAAACTAATAATATAATATGATTTACATATAAATAAATTCAATAAATAAGATAATAATTTATATAATTTTTAACTATTAATCTTTCTAAAATATTTAATTACTGAAAGTAAACAATTTTATACGATTTGATAAAAAATTTTTTTAAATAAAGGTGATTTTTTTATGAAGAGCATGGAAAAAATGGTTTGTTTAGTGGATGGAGAACATTATCTTCCTGTCACTAAATCCGCAATTACTATTTTAGATAATTTAGAGCATATTGATGTAGTAGCTATGGTATTCATTGGAGGAACTGAAAAATTAAGAACCGATGATGAAGATAGCTACAGTGAAATGATGGGAATGCCTGTTCACTTTGGTGAGGATGAAAATGAAATTCCATATGATTTAATCGTTGAAATGATTAAAAAATATGATGCTGATTGTGTTATGGATTTAAGTGATGAACCTGTTCTTGATTATTCAAAAAGATTTAAAATAGCTTCCAAAGTCCTATCTTGTGGAATCGAATATAGAGGGCCTGATTTTACATTTGAACCATTAACCCAATATGACATAGCTCAAAAACCATCTCTTAAAATACTTGGAACTGGTAAAAGAATAGGTAAAACTGCAGTATCTGCATTTGCTTCAAGATTGATTGATGAAAATGATTATGATCCTTGTGTAGTAGCTATGGGTCGAGGTGGACCAGAAGAACCTGAGCTAGTGAGAGGAGATAAAATAAAAATAACTCCCGAATTTTTAATGGAACAATCAGATAAAGGAGTTCATGCTGCTTCAGATCATTGGGAAGGAGCATTGATGAGTAGAATTTTAACCATTGGTTGTAGAAGATGTGGCGGAGGAATGTCTGGAGATGTGTTCGTCACAAATATGAAGGAAGGAGCAAAAATAGCTAATGATGTTGAATCAAAGTTTATTATTTTTGAAGGAAGTGGTGCAGCTATTCCTCCAATAAAAACAAATAAGAATATAGCCTTGATTGGAGCAAATCAACCTTTATTAAATATTACCAACTTCTTCGGTCCTTTTAGAATTGGATTAGCTGATTTAGTTATTCTTACAATGTGTGAAGAGCCTATGTCTTCTCCAGATAAGATAAAAGCTATTGAAGAATTTGTTAAGGAAGTTAATCCAAAAGCTAAAGTTATCTCCACGGTTTTTAGACCTAAACCACTTGGTGATATATCTGGTAAAAACGTCCTATTTGCCACCACAGCACCAGATGAAATTAAAGATGTTTTAGTAAATCACCTGGAGAAAGAATATAATTGTAAAGTAGTTGGAACAACACCACACTTATCCAATAGACCACTTCTTCGAAAAGACATTGAAAAATACATTGAAAAGGCTGATGTTATGTTAACAGAGCTTAAAGCTGCTGCAGTGGACGTAGCTACAAAAGATTCTCTTGAAGCAGGACTTGAAGTAGTTTACTGTGACAATATTCCAATAGCTATTGATGGAAACTATCCTGATTTAGCTGATTCAATCATCGAAGTAGTTGATGAAGCTATTGAAGATTTTCATA
>WRNS01000090.1 GCA_009776495.1 Methanobrevibacter sp.
ACCATAGAATCCTAATCTTGAATGTTGCTCTTTGTGTAAGTACATAGCTAAATACCATGCGCTTAAACCAGTTTGTGAGTTTCCAGTAGCAAAAGCAGTTGCAATACCAGCTGCTGCAGAAACTACAGAAGCTCTCTGAGAACCACCGAATTGAGTTTCGAGTAAAGCTGGATATTCTTCATATTGTTCTAATCCGTAGAAAGCTACTTCAGAACCAACATCAAGAACAGTGTCCATATTATTTGGAGCATTACATAATCCAAACTTGTCTTCTACATACTCTTTACCGAAGTAAGAGAAGTCATCTAAGACATTATCAGTGTAAGCAGCGGTTGCATATTGGGTAAATCCAACACCACCAGACATGTAAGAACCTAACCAAATTTGGTCGTATAAAGCAGCGCCCATAGCTACTACTTCAAGAGCAGATTTAACAGGATCGTCAGGAGCAACTCTTGTTCCTTGACACATATCAGCTAAGAAACCAAATGCAACTCCACCTGGTTCATTTTCTGCTCTAGCTCTTCTAACTGGTAAGTAAGTACCCATGTGAACAACTTCTGCGTGTTTAGATGCGTATGCGAAGTCACCAGTAGCTCCTTCACCAGCACATTGATTGTATGCAGAAATCATTGACATACCAATTTGCATAGCAGACCAACGGGATGTGGTACCACCATCACAAACTCTACTTACGATAGTAGGAATTCTAACAATTTGCCATACTTTGTCTCCAACTTCAGCTTTTAAAGCTGCAGCTTGATCAGCAGGGAACTCTTTATTGATGTCTAAAACAAATGATTTATCGATTTCATCTGCTAATTCATCATCACCAGTGAATATTTTTACATAACTGTCAGCTACTAAAGATGGGTGAGTTTCAACCATATGCTCTTGTACAACAGCTGCACCAGGCATAGCGTGGTTAACAGTTTCTAAATATTCCATTATTGTTTCAGGGGTAACTTCCATACCTAACCTTTTTTCAATAACGTTATGTGCTGTGTTTAATCCAACAATAACGGTTCTTCTTATGTCATCCCACATTTGTTGGATAGCAGCATTGTTAACGAAATGGAAATCGTCACCTTCAACAAAGGTATCAGTTCCAGATGCTTGGTAAGGCATTAATGCTCTTTGACCAAGTGGAGTACCTACGTCTGGGCTATATTGAGGAATTCCTCTTTTTTTAGCCACTTCTTTACCTGCATTTACAAATTCAGTTTTCCTATCGGATTGTTTCCATCCGCCAAATTTGTAATATTGGGTTTGGTTGTTTTCAGGAGCGTTTTCATCAAAATCATTGAATTTTTTGTTTAGTGCTTTTATGAACTTTTTATTAGCCATATAAATCAACTCCTTCTATTCAGGGCAGAACCCACCATTGGATCTTCCAACGTGTATTTTGTGTAATACTTCTACAGCGTCTTTATCATCCCTGTAAGCTTCACCATCTATTCTGTATATAGTGGTTTTAGCTTTTAAAGTCTCTTCATCTAATGGTTCACCGAGAACAACAGGTTCATCAAGTTCTCTTCCAATTTGATCTTTGACGGATTCGACTTTTCCAGTGTTTTTGTTTAATATTTGTCTTCTTAACATATCAAACATCATACCGTCTTCATCAAGTCTTAAAGAGTGACCGTGAACTGTTTTACCTCTAATTCCAGATCTTGCGGTATCAAAGAATTCGGTTTCTAAAAGTTCTTTAGAAATCTTTTCAAGGTCTCTTTCTCTTGCTTCTATAATTTGTCTTCCAGATAATGTACCTGCATCGACTCCTCTGAATCTGTTAAGGTATGATCTGGATCTTAAGAATGGGTGAGCTGGAGCAAAATACATTGAATCGGTAAATTGAATATACCTAATTCTGTCACCTGCTTTTGCACCATCGATTGGTGTTACCAATTCTCTTACAATGTCGTCAGGCTCGTCCATTTCATCTAATGGTGGGTGAACACTTTTATATTCTTCACCTGGAGCTCTGTGACCTAAAATTTTTACTACATCTTCATCAGATATTTCTCTTAGTTTCTCCAACTTGTAATCTGGGTCTTGGAAATTTCTTCTGTTTTGAGCAACCTGAGAAGTTCCTGGGTAATATTGTGCCATAAATCATGCACCTCCTAATGATAACTTAACTTTTCTAATAATCTCATCTAATTTTTCTTGGGGACATGTTTCTCCTCTAATAACACTACTTACAATGTTAACAATTTTTCCTTTAGTTTTAACCTTGCTAGGCATGACTTTTGAAGTTTTAACACCAATTTTTGCAAAATCTTCAAAATCAACAGGATATTCACAAATAATAACACAAGGTTTATTAACATTTCTTAAAATCAATCGTGCCTTATAGACTATATGATTTCTAACTCCACCTAAATGCACAACAAGCAATTTAAATTGTTTCATCTGTTTAATCTCTTTATCAGTTAAACCAAATCCGCCACTTGCTCCGGGGGCATCGGTAGGAGTTCCTGCACCTGCATTTAATATCATTGTACTTGTTAAAACATTAGCTTCACGAAGAGCAAAAGTAATTTCACAAACAGGTTTTGTAATGTGTCTTCTACCAGGTGACATAGCTACTGCCAGTACATCTGTTTCACATTCAGCAAAAGTACCTCTTTGAGCGATTCCTCCACCTTCGCCAAGTCCCATAGTTTCACGACAATCGACAACGTGAGTGCATCTTCCAATCATTATTAATCCTTTTTACCTTTTTTGATAATTGTTAGTCTGTCTTTGAGCCTTGCTGATGGATCGGTCATTCCAACTAATTCATCAGGAATATCTGTATCTCCATATTTTATTTTATCAGATACAGTTTTCTGAGTTTTAATATATTTTCCTATATTTATATCAAATCCAAAAGGAAGATGTTCATTACAAATTCCTCTTATTTCATCAATAGTTGATTCATTTGATACTTCAACAAAAATACGACCAGTTTTCACTTTTAGCTCAATTTCTTGACCATTCACAGTAATTTTTCTTCTTTCAGCATAACGTGGATTTTCATTAGGGTCTTCGGGAGGGAGCCTTGGTCCTTGTACAACTGTTCTTTTAACATCGCCTATACATTCGATACCATTTAACAACTTTTCAGTTGTATCTGCTCCTAATACTCTATGTGGAAATACTTCAATATCCATTTATAATAAACCCCATTAATTAGACTTTAATTAATTAAACTAATGTAATACATATCGTTGTAAAAAAAACAACTATACATAAACATGTTAGTTAATATGTGAGATAATTAGATGTCGCCTTTAATATCAGCGGCTGCCTCCACAACATACTTGAGTGGCTCTCTGAATTCGTCTACGTCACTGAATACTTCTTTAATTAATCCAGAAGTTGATTCTGGTGAGAAAAGTTGAGTACCTGCATCTAAACACATTCCAGCAACAACACAAGGAATAGTGAATCCTTTACTGTGTCTTGTTACAACGTGGTTTCCGTTAAAGAGACCAGGGCCTCCTCCACCGTATATAGAGTGACTAAAGAATGAGAATCCTACAGCTACACCTTCTGCTCTACCAAAGTCTACGCTTGGAAGACCAGTTGCAAATTCAATAGAATCATTGAAGTATAAAATAGTTGATGGTACACCTTGAGCAGCTCTTGCAGCACCTAAGTTAACCATACTAGCAGCAGTCATTCCTGCAGCAGCATAAGCATTCCATTTTGCTAAATCGTTAGTGTCATATAGATTAAATCCATTTAGATCTTTTTCTACACTTATAACACCATCAGCAGCAGCTTTATCAATAGTTCCATTCATTACAGAACCAACAGTTCCATCAGTTGCATTATCTTTTACTAATCCTAAAACCATGTTGTCAGCATTCATTCCTTGATAAGCTAATCCTAATAAGTGCATTCTTTCAAATGCTCCTACAGCATCACCCATCTCAAACATTGCAGATTGTTCTAAAATACTTGAAAGTGCAGTTCCTTGTAAACTGTTTTTTAAAGTAGCAGCAGCTACGTGGTTAGCCATAATATTTCTTAATGCGTAACCTGGTCCTTCAAGTTTTTGTGGAATATCTAACATTGTAGCTAAATTTCCACCCATAAATTCAACAGATTGTGGGTATCTTCCAAGAATTGCAGCTTTTACCATGTTAGCATCATACATACTTACATCGAATTCATTAATAATTGCTTGAACTAATGCGGTTGCTGTAGCTAATGATGTTACAGAATATTCTGCAGCAGAATCTAATCTTGCTTCAGGTATTTGGACTAAAATCCTTTTTCCACCAGAAAGAAGCTTTACAACAGTGTCATCGCCATCAGTTACTTGAATCATTTTCTTTAATTCGGCCGCAAGAGAGTCAGCACTACCAGTAATGTTTAGATCCATTTCTCTACCTAAAATTTTACAAGCAGGTCCACCGACTGTTGCATTTTTTAATGCATTTTCTATACCTTCTAAATTTACAGCTACGGTCCTTTTTACACCTTTTACGATGCTTTTTATAGCAGGGTTCCGTAGTGGGCTTAAGGCTTCGATAGGTACACCAGACTCAACTAATGATCCTCTATCGTCGTACAAATCGACTTTGTCATCAAACTTTGCCATTTTTTCCCTCCTAACTAAATATAGTTACTAATATACCATCACAACACAAACGGTCATTTTTAAGCCTGTATTGAGCAAGAAGTATCGCAGTTTTCTGCAATAGCAAACTATTTGGTATACAAACTTTATTCTGATAAATATATATTATAAAGCTTCTCTTTAATTTCAATTAGTAAAGCTTATAAGGGAGAACATAAGGTGTAAATATTAAGATTTAGGGTGTTTAAAATAATACTTTTCCCTATTTTAAAAATAGCTTTTTTCAATGAATACCTAATTTTTCATAAATTATTTATAAAATAAAGAGTTAATTTAAATTATTTTTAGATTTTAAAGATATTATTCATAAATCAAAGGAAAAAAGCTGTTATTTAATGTGATAATATTTTTTAGAAGGAACTCTGAGTTTTTCTTTAAGAAAGGTTAAACAAATAGCTAATAAATTATTAAAAATTAAGACAATCTGAAAACAATAAACCATCTTATCAAAAAAATTTCTTATGAATTTTAAAGATCATTCAATATTCTTTTTCCAAAAAAGTAATAACAATTTTGAAGAAATAATTAATTTTGAAATAGTAACCTATTTATTACTTAAAGATCAAAATAAATATTGATATATTATTTAATATTAAAAATAAATTTTTTATAAAAATTTTTTTTAAAATTTTAAAA
>WRNS01000091.1 GCA_009776495.1 Methanobrevibacter sp.
AAAATATATAATAATAATTAAACATCATAAAAAGCAAATTGTTTTAGAAAATTTCAATTAAGCCTTGAAATCAAATTAATAATATCTATTAATTTTTAGGAGATTCATCATGTTTGAAAGATTTAAAAAGAAAAAAATACCAACTGAAAACTTTATAGAACTTGATATGGATGAGTCTGTGGATTGTCTATGTGATTTTACCTATAATTTTTATTGGAACCATAATGGAGAAAAACTAGAGTTATCAGATAAAATTCCAGGAAATAGCTATAGCTTCCAAGATCTTGTGGAACATCTGAAAAATGGAGGGTCTGTTAGAATTAATGGTGATGCTGGACATAGGTTATGTTCAAGTATGGGAGTTGATTTAAAATACTTTGGTGGCAGTGGTAAGGCATGCGATGTTGGAGATGTTTTTGTAAATGGAGACGTAGCTAGTCGAATGGGAATAAGCATGAGACGCGGCAACATTTATGTCAAAGGCAAAGTAACAGCACCTATTGGGAATTTGCTTGAAATAAAATCGGATCTTAAAGGATATAAAAAGTTTATTTCAATTACAGAATTTTTAATGGATGGACCATCAAAAATCAAGTTAATAGATTCAAATTTGAGTGGAAAAATATTAGAAATAAATGATGGCATTATCAGAGATACGATTGGTGCACGGTTAGATCTTGATACTGAAATAATTGTTAACAGTGACGTAGACCTATCTACAGGAATATTAATGAAAAAAGGAATAGTAAGAGTAAATGGAAATGCTGGAAACAATACTGCTGCACTTTTAAATGGTGGCACAATAATAATCAATGGGAATTGTGATGATTTTAGCTCTGTTGAAATGAAAAAAGGAATACTTGTTGTAAATGGTGATGCTGGAAAATTTTTAGGGGCGAAAAAAACAGGTGGAACAATCTTTGCAAAAAAAGGAAGTCCTATCCACCCTACATCTGAAAAAAAATTAGATAATGAAGATAAAAACCTTTTAACAATGTTAAAATTCAATTCTTCTAATTTTTTCAAATTTGAATAGTCTCCAACTAAACTCAAAAAAAAAAAAACAATCAAAAGTTATATTTATTTAAAAAAAATTAATATTAATAATGTTTCTTTAAAAAAATATATATTAAAATTTATATTTAAATAATAAACAAAAACATATATTTGAAAAAAATAAAAACTTATATTAAAATTATATACAAAAACTAACCTTTAAAAAAAAAAAACTTATATTGAATTATATTCAAAAACTAATTTTTTTTTAAAAAAAAATAAAAAAAACTTATATTAAAATTATTTTAGGAGAAGTATAATGAAATTAAATTCATGGGGCCTTAGAATAAGATTATGGATAGCTATGGTTTTGTTGTGTGGTTTAATTTATGCTATTGTCGCAATAGCTGCATATTTACTTGGATATGGAGGATATCAATATCTTGTAATAATTGGATTTGGTGTTGTGATTTTACAATACTTAATTGGACCAAAAATTGTTGAATCAACAATGGGTGTTAATTATGTTTCTGAAGTCGAAGCACCCGAATTACACAGAATAATAACAGACTTAGCTATGACCGCTGGAATTCCTAAACCTAAAGTTGGTATAAGTAATACCAATGTTCCTAATGCTTTTGCATTTGGTAAAACAAAAAAAGACGGACGGGTTTGTGTTACAAGTGGAATATTGGATATTTTAAATTTAGATGAGATGAAAGCCGTTTTAGCTCATGAAATTTCTCATATCAAACATAATGATATGGCTGTGACAACATTAGTTAGTGCAGTACCATTAATTTGCTATTATATATTCTTGTCCTTTTTCTGGGGAGGTGGAAGCAATAGAAATGGTGGAGGAGCTATTATTGGAATAGTAGCTTTTGTTGGCTATTTGTTAAGCCAGTTAATTGTTCTATTTGTTTCAAGAACAAGAGAATATTATGCAGATCAAGGAAGTATAGAACTTGGAGGCCGGCCAGATAAATTAGCTTCAGCATTATATAAGCTTGTTGAAGGTTCAGCTACTGTTAGTAAAGAAGAAGTTAAAGAAATTCAAGGAATAAAAGCTTTCTATTTAAACGATATTTCTATTGCTAGAAATGAAATTAATGAATTATCCCAACTAGATCTTAATCAAGACGGTGAAATTTCTGCTTCAGAATTATCCCAGTTAAAATATCAAAAAGTTAAGATAAAAACCATGGATAAATTAATGGAATTGGTTTCAACCCATCCAAATATGCTTAAAAGAATAGAAAGATTAGCTGAATATAGCTAATCTAAAATCTTTCTTTTAAAAAAAAAATTATTAAAAAATAAAAATAATCTGAAATCTTTTATTAATAAAAATTAATTATAAAAAAAAAAATCTAAAATCTTTTATTAAAAAAATTAATTATAAAAAAAATCTAAAATATTTGTTTAAAAAAAAAATAAATTAAAAACATGAAAAAAATCAAAAAGTTATATTCATAGAACTCCATACTCTAGCTACTCCCACAATATTTGAGGAATTGGTCCATTTTTCAACAGCTATCATCTGATGAAAAGTTCCATTTTCATAAACATTTATTGTATCATTGTTATCAGAGGATAGAAAAACTTGGTTTCCACTGATATATCCCACTCTCTTTATTAATAATTTATACTCTGGATCTTTAACTACAACTATATCACCAACTTTAATATTTTTGGTTTTTTCAATTATTACTTCTTCTCCATCTTGTAATGTTGGAACCATTGATAATCCATCTACTATAACTATCATAGGAAGAGAATCTTCTCCAAATTGTGAGTTCACCTCAATATTTATATTAGTAAACCCATATTTTCGAACAATTTCGCTGATTCCAATTTTTAACGAGCTAGCATTACTATCCACATTATTCATTTCTTTAATAGTATATTCTTTAATTTCTTTTTCCATTTGCCCTATATCTTTTCCAAAGGGAATAGCTAATGTATTTACCGTAACATTTTCACCATCTAAATATATATTCACCGTGATATCATCTGAAAATGAAAATGAAACAATAGCTATAATTGATAGAACAATGATTAATGAAAATATTATAATAATTTTACTATTTTTCTCTATGAAAACTCCCCCATAGAAATTAACCTTTAGTAAATTAATGAGAATAAACTAATGATAAATAATTAATATTATATTATAAACAATACCTATATAAAATTAATGATTAATATTTATATTTTAAATAGTAAATTAACAAAAAAAATTAATGAAAAAATTTAATATTTTTATTTTTAATAATACATGAAAATAATTATGGATACATAAATAATGATAATAAAAAAAAATACTATTTAAATAATTTAAATGTCCTTAATTAGCTCATCATAATCTAAAATTTCCATATTTAACAATAATTTCATAGTTTCAATGTCAATTTGCCCAGGAGCTGTTGCATCACCACCTGATGCAAATGTAATTGGAGAATTAAATTTAGAAGCTATAACTCGAGTATAACTACCTAATTCCCCCATTGAAATAGCTATTGTATCTTTACATCGTGAAAGTATAGCTAAAACAATGATTGTATCTTCTAAACTATTTGGCATTACTGCAACTTTAGCTATATCTCCTAATTTTTTTTCACACTTTACAATAGCTAATAAATCATCGATTGCTAAGGTTTTTTCAAAGTCGTGAAATGAAACAATAGTTTTTACACCAGAATCTTTAATTGAATTAATGTATTTAATTTCAGTTTGAAGTTCAATATCAACATAATCAACCATTTCTGAACACTCTTGAAGAATAGCAATTCTTTCCTCTTCACTGCCTTCAAAATATCCTCCTTCTGATTTAACTCTATTAGTAATTATTGTTGGGAAGTTTATCTCTTCAATTATATGTTTTACAACTTTGATATTTGGATTAGTCAAAGCATCTATTCTAAGTTCTAAAATATCAGCTCCTCTTTCTATATAATCCTTTGCTGATTTTAACACAGAATGTTCATCTTTTTGAAATATTGGAATAGCTATTTTTGTATCAAACAATAATTCATACCTCCTTTCCTAATCCAAAGAAATTAACAACATCGATTAAAAATATTGAAATTATTAAAAGAATTTGTAATGTAAAAAAATTTTAAGTTTTTTTTCTAAAAAAAAGAAAAAAATTCAATATTAAAAAAAATTCTTTTTAAATATGTTATAATCCTTTTTAATTGGATTTATAATAATTTATCTATGAATTTATAAATATTTTTTGATTATAATAATTTAATATTGTATTTAAGGAAATTTTTATCAAATTATTCTATAAATCAATATTTAAATTTTTATTAAATTCCCTTAAATAATATTGTACATAAGATTAAGAAAAAACAATACTTGGAAAATATAAGAGATTATAAATGATTGTAAAATAATATTAATATCATATTAAAAATAGCTAAGTTTATAATAGATAAATAAATTAGGTGTTAAATTGAAAGTCACAGCTATTGGTGCAGACATATCTATCAACGATGTTTCATGTAGTAAATCTTTAATAGATAATATTGAAAAGGATATCCATAAATTAATCGATTTAGGAGCTAGCCATGCAGCTTTAACAAACATCACTGGTGATGATGTTGTTATAAGTGCATTTACCCCAGATAATCTCGTTGAAAAAATTAATCAAGGTATTGTTGATATCTTGAAAGCAAATGCAGAAGATATTGGTGATATTGGAGGAATAGCTAAGGACATCAACTTGGCAGGAGAAGGAATATCTTACGGTGAAGCTATTATAAGACAAGATCGATATCCTGATGCCATTATCCTAGCTTATGATACTTATGGTGGTGAAGGATTTGTGGAAAATGTAGCTAATTCTGCAATAAATGCTGCTAAGGGTATGGATGGACTTACAGATATATCTGAAACCTTAGGAGATAAACACCGAAAGATTCCAGGAGTTGGATATGTTTCAAATGAAACAGATGATCCCATTGTAGTGGCATCTGTTGAAGATTTAGAATCGGTTGGAGTTATCTCAAGTGCAATGATAGGTGCTTCACTTGGAAATAAAAATGTTTATTTGGTTGAAAGAAACACTCCATGTAATGTTATTCCTGGAAGTGTGATCATGTCAGCTACAGCTTTTATGAATGGCAATGTAATTGATTTAGCTGTTCCTTTTCAAAATAAAATGCGGATCTTAAGATAAACAAATTAAAACAAAACAAGTTAATAATTGACACAATAAATATTATATTAATGAAAACT
>WRNS01000092.1 GCA_009776495.1 Methanobrevibacter sp.
ATTTCTGCATTTATGAAAGAACCAGCACCAACAGGTACTAAGGTTTCTAAAGAGTTTTTATCCTTAACCTCTTCTAATGTAGATTCTAAAATTTCGATTTCAGCTATTGATCCTTGTATTGCTTCAATTTGTTGTTGCAATATATCAGATTGGCTTTTGTAGATATTAAGTTGATTTACCATTTCTTCCAATTTTTGCTGATCTTCCATTTTAACACCTATAATTATGATATTGATTTTATTAAAGGATCAGTTACTTCATCGATAGCTATTTCTTCGATTTTTTCTAATTTAATCTGGTTTCTATTAATTCTATGTTTACTTCCAAATTCTGAATAAATTTTTTCTTGAATGTCTTTTTCATTCATTGCTTTAAGTTCTTTAGTAAATACTTGGGAGCTATCGCCCATTACAAATTTACCATGAACTCGGAATATTTTTGTTTTCATAATATCTCCAAGATAAGATTATTTATAAATTATAATTTTTTTTTTTTTATGAGTTATTTTTCTAAAAAACCCAATGATTCTTCTATTCTAGCCATTTCAGGTCCAGTAGTATTTTCAGCAACAATTGCTCCAGAGGAGTTAGCTATAGAACATGCTCCAACAAGAGGAATGCCTCGTCCAACAGTTCCTATGTCTGCCTGGACTTTAAAAACTTTTTCAACACGTTCAATTTCTTCAGTCGAGGTTTTTGGATGCAGTAAAGCTCCTTTATTTGTCACAATGGATAATGATCCAATTATATTAGAGTTTGCGATTGAAAATCTCTCAACTTTAAGTTCTAACATACTTTCAATGATTTCAACAGAAGCATCAGATAATAAGGGAGTAGCTATTGCACCACTATCATTTAAAGCTATAATGTTTCCCACAGCAGTATATTTATCTGGGATTTTAGCAACATTAATTCCAGCTGATTCTAAAGCTTCGATTTCTTTGTCAAAAATATAGGGGGATACGATTAACCCTTTAGAATTTCCAACAGATAAAGCTCCAATCAAATTACTTCCAGATATTGAGCTTCTAATAACTTCAACATTCAATGCTTCTTTAATAGAATTTTCCATTATTGTAGGAAGATTTAAAGGAACAATAGCTATTTCATCTGTAACAGCCATGTAAACTCCTAAATTGGGGTTGCCTGTGAGATCAATTCTTTTTAGCATTGTTGTTCTTCCTTAATTATATTCTTAAATATTATAATTTTTGATTATAATTCTTTTTTTTATTTATTTAACAAGGAAAATTCTTTTTTTTTATTTATTTAACAAGAAAAACTCTTTTTTTTATTTATTTACAAGGATTTTTTTTTTTAATGAGGATGATTTAAAAATCCGTGTTTTAAAAATATTATAATGATTATTAAAAAAGCTATTTTTAAAAAGCTGATAAAAAAAGAATCTAATTATTTTTGAAAATTTTTATTTTACTTATTCATGACATTATAATATTAATAGTTTCTAAACTAGCTAGTTTCTAAACTAGCTTCAACTATTCCTTCATCATCTTTAACAGCTTTAACTTTTATTTTAGAAGGAATTTTTTGAATTCCTCGCTCCCAAATTTTTTCATTTATGGAGGCATCAATTATAATTTCTTCTGATTTCATATGTTTTTGTAAAAATTCTTTCACAAATCTAATAGCTCTAGGAGCTCTAATACTCCTTGGCACTTTCTTAACATCTCTAAGTGGTATTGTGTAAACTCTTTCTGTTGTCAATGAAATCAACCCTATACTTTTAAGTTATTCCTTCTCCAATGTCTTGGTTTAGGTCTATACTTTAATTGACGATTCGTTCTTGCCATTGCCCAAATTGGAACTCTTCTATTCTGTTTATTTGCTTTTGCAAGTCTTAATTTTTTAGCTAATGGTTTATTTCTACTCATCTTCTCACCATTTTTTCATTATATTCATATAATTATAAAATTTATAAAAATTATTTTCATTTTCAATGTATAATTCAACTATTTAAGATTTTTTTTTATTTTATTTTTATGATAATTCACGAGATATTTATTTGTTTTTTTTAAATCCAATGACTCTTGTTTGAGAATGTTCTGGGAAAAAATCTTCAGGTGAATATCCTTCTTGTTCAATTAAAAATCTTATTTCAACTTCATAATCAGAGCTATTTTTTTCATTACTTTTCTCAATCTCAATTTTAAATAAATCTTTTACTATTGTATCTATTATTCGAAATCCAAACCCATTGAGATTAACATATTGGACATTTTTTCTATCTTCCAAGCTTTTAATCCAGTTTTTATCTAGTTTAGGAGTTCGATCATCTCTTCTAGTTCCATCGGCAATAATTGGATATATATTAGCTATTTCTTCAATAACTTTACTGTGGATATAGCTAATTCCATTGCTTGGAAAACCATCTTCAATGATGATATTGGTAGCTTTTTTCAAAATATCTTTCTCTAAATTCAAAACTTTATGATTTAACCTTAAAGCTTGGGCTGATTTTGAAGCAGGAATATATGATTCATAGACTCCAAAATTAGCTGTTAAAAGTTCAACAGCTAATCCCATTCTTTTAAGAATTATCGCCATCAGAGAACTATCTTTTCCTCCACTATAGAGAACACCAACTTTCATAAGACCAAATCAATTTTAAAAGAGAAAATTGTAATTGTTAGTTTTTGCTTAGTTTTTGAAGAATTGAATAATTTTCAAAAAATAATTTTAAGACAGTTTTAACATCAAACAATTTTAACTATTTTCGAGTGATATTAATTTCTTTCTTCTGACCAGATAATCTTTTAAGTAAATCTTTTAACTGTTCTTCAGTAATTTTATTTTGAACTCTTCCACTTTGAACAAGCTGAATCAGTTGAAGTTCAATTTGATCTACAAACTCTGGTTTAGTTAGTCTAATATTAGCTAATCTACTACGAGCTTCAGGAGTTAAAATTTGCATCATAATTTGTTTTTTTTGCATTTCCATCTCTTGTTGCATCTGTTGTTGTTGCATTTGCTGTTGTTGCATTTGCTGATTTTCTGATGCTACAGCTTGTCTTTGCAACTCTTCCATCCTTTTACGGCGCAACTCATCTAGATCACTCATTTTTAGACCTTCAAATTTTTTTTAATAATATAACATTTAAAACAATGATTTTTAATTAATTACTTTAAATATATTGTGGTTTATTTGAAAATAGCTAATATTTTTCAAGTTCAGGAATATCTTTTATTATAAGACCAGAAGTTTTATCTAAAAAAGATTTTCCTTGAGCTGTAACAACTCTTCCACCTTCAATTTTTTCTATGTATCCAGCATCTTCAAGTTGATGTAAAGCTCCTCTAACAATAGCTCCTCCACCTTTTCTAAATGTTTCTGGACTAACTCCTCTGTCTTTTTTTCCACCATAGAATGTTTTTAAGCTGTTTACACCTACTGGTCCATCAACATAAACTCTTCTTAAAATTGATGCACATCTCACATACCACCAATCTACATTTTCTGGCTTTCTTTCTTTATGCACACCAGTTTTAACTAAACTAGCCCATTCTGGAGGATTAATTTTATCATTAAAATCATTGAATTCTTTTGCAATTTGATTTATTAATAAATCTGCAGGTACATCATATACAGTAGTCATTTATATTCTCCAATATTAATTTTATTAAATTGTAATTATTTTTTTTAAAAATTAGTATAAATTTTATCTAATTTTTTTCTTTTTATGAATTTGAAAGTATTTTGTTAAATTGTGATTTTTCATTAAGGTTTCTTTTTGTAAAGAATAGCTACATTTCCTCTTAAATCAACAAGTTTTGATTTTGTATCAGAAACAATGCTATCAATATAAGCTTCTTTTTCATTAGCTATACCTTTAGCAAATCGTAACTTAACGATTTCTTTGGATTTTAACTGGCGCTTGATTTCTTCAATAACATTTTCATTAATTCCAGCTTTTCCAATATTCAAAGTCATAGCTTCAAGAGCTCTATTCATCAGCTCTTTTTTTGACAATGTGAGACTCAATTGTTGCTCTCCTTCTGATTTTTTTCTCATTTCTATAAGGAATTCTCATAATATTATCGCATTCCTTACATTTAATATGAACTTCTTCATTTACAAGGCGTACATATGAATTTTTACCAGGTTTTAAGAATTTATAACATTTTTTGCAAAATCTATGTTTCCATTGAAGAGGAATTTTAGTGTTATATTTTTTAGAAATTTTTCTAGCTAAAGTGACATAACGATGAGATCTATGAGGATATTGTGTAAATTCTTTCTCTGCAAGTGAAAAAAGAATGTTCATTCTTTCTTTAGCTATATCAATCATCCATTTAGGTCTTCTTCCTCGTCGCAACATCAAACCTCATATGTTTCCAATGCAATCTTTTTAAAATAAAATATAATTGAAATAAGTCTGATAAATAAGATTTAGCTATAATATCCTATTTTAAAAGTTTAGCTATTTATTATAGGTACAAGAAGAACAATATCAATGCTTTGTTTTTTCTATTTAAAAACCTTTTCTATGATTTATAAATAGGTTTCATAAAGTCAAAAATTTACTGATTCTATCAATCCAAACAATAAATTAGAGATAAGATTATGGGAAAATTAAAGATATAAGAATAAATCATGAATCAAAATAGTTTAAACTATCTAAAAATATAATTTCCTCTATCCTCTTATCAACCAATCCATAAAATCAATTTTACCAACTGGGTAATCTTTTTCACTCGAAATTATTTTTTCAATGTTTGTAGCTACCTCTTCAATAGACATATCCGTTGTGTCAATCTCATTAACTATATCGCCATGTTTTTGAAAAGCTTCTACACTGCATACAGCTAATGATTCAGCTTCTAAATTTTCTTGTATTTTTGACTTTAAATAATCTCTTTTTTCCAGTCGTTTTTCAAGAATTTTCGGATTTAATCTAAGAACAATGACTTTATCGCAATGTTCACACAGATGACTCAAATGACCTTCGACAATAGCTATTTTCAAATCATCTGAAATAATACTATCATTATTGTTATCACAATCAAATAAATCCTTATTTTTTTCAGAATTTTTATTTTTTATATCCCTATCACTTTCAATATATTTTTTATTATTTTTATTTTTTATTTTTTTATCATTTTCAATATTATTTTTATTATTTTTATTTTTTATTTCTTTATCATTTTCAATATTATTTTTATTTTTTATTTCTTTATCATTTTCAATATTATTTTTATTTTTTATAT
>WRNS01000093.1 GCA_009776495.1 Methanobrevibacter sp.
TCATTTTTTTTATAATATTTTTTAATTTTTTTTATTATTTTATTATTTTTTTTATAATATTTTTTTTTATTTTTTTATTTTTTTTAATTTTCATGATTTTTTCATAAATTTAATGAATTAGTTAATCAAGTTATAGATGAAAATCTTATTTTTTCTTATTTTTTCTTGTAAATAGCTATTAATAATCTATAAATTATTATCAATTTTCTTATTTTTTTAATAAGATTTATATATTCTGTTTATAATAAATATTATTAAAAATTTATAGTATTATTAGATTATTTCTAATAAAAAGGGAGTTTTATTGTTAAATTATTTCTTGAACTTGTATTCTTAAATTATTTTTTGAGTTCGTATTCTTAAATTAATTATTTATATGTTTAGCAATAAATTCAATTCAATCAATTAATTGAGGGAAAAAATGTCTTTGTTAAGTAAAATATTTGGATTAGGACCTAAACCAATAATAGCTAAAAGCCAATATAAAAAGTTTGAATCATTAAAATCCTCACCATTTGCAGCTAAAACTGCTGGATCAGGACTTTCTATGAAAGCTGATGAATATTACATAGCTGCTTCTGTTGAACTTGGAAACACTACTACAAAATCTATTATAACAGCTACTAATCTAAATACAAGTGAAAGTTATTTAATAAATAAGACAATTAAGATGACACGTGACATTCGACCTCCTCAAGAAGGTGAAGAAGTTTTTGGAAAGACAGTTTGGGGAATTGAACTTTCAAAAGAATCAGTAGCTGAAATGATTAAAGACGCAGTCATAGAATCTTGTAAAAAATCTCATATTGACATTGAAAATGATTTAGATTTTGTTGTCCGGTCAACTGGAGTAACAGCTGGATTTGCAACCACTGAAGAAACTGGAAAGCTTGTTATAGCATTAGCTAATGGTTGTTTAGATGCAGGGGTAACTCCAAGAAAGATGGCTCCAGCTATGTCTGTTGACAATTTTCCAGATAGGTTGAAAGACTTTACTTTACTTGAAAAGGTAATATTCGATGGTGCAGTTGTTAGTGTCCTTCCTCCGAAAGGCAAAGAGGTAGTAGCTAATGAAATGGAAGGGGAGCTTGTTACTGCAGGAATAAAGTTAGGAGCGAAATGGACTGATATTGATTATAGAAATCCCTGTGTTTCAATAGATTTTGGATCAACATTAGCTGGTCGAGTTGTTAATAATCATGAACCTTATGCTCATACTATAGGTAATTTTTTAGGATTAGCTGGTGTAATAGCTGATTCTTTAATTAGAGGAACAGATTTAGTTGATAAAAATGGTGGGGCAGCTATTGATTTATATTCTAAAGATGTATTAAAGAAAGCTGATTGGAAACAAGCTAAGTTAAATGCAGAGAAGGTTCATAAATTAATAGATATTCGAAAGGTTCCAATCGATTGTGAAAGGTTTGGAACAGTTCCACTTGATCCCGTAGCTGCAGAAAAAGCTGGAACAACACTTATCGGTTGTGATGTAGGAGAAAATGCTGATAAAATTCCTGATTTAATTGCTTTAGGAGAAGAACTTTATAAAAATAATGGTTTAAGTACCTTGTTTGCTACTATGGATCATACCAGTGCTTTAATAGTTAAACGTCTTTTAGGAGTAGCTTTTGAAGAAAATCTCGTTATCGAAGGTTCTGCTTTAGGAATCACAGGAAGGGCAGGAATCACTGGTAAGAAACCTCAATTAATTTTAGAATATACAAAAGACCTTTTTGAAGATTGTGTTTTTGTTTCAGATGGATTAGCTTTAGGTTCAGCTATTATGGCCCGTTGTATGAATTCCATGGGAACTCAATTAGCTCCTATCGGTGGAAAACGTGGTGGACCTTGTATTTTAGGGGCTAGACGAAAACTACAAAAGAAATAACCTTAAATTAATTCGTAATTTTTTAAAGTGATAATTAAAATAGATTTTTCTTTATTATTGATACAATGATCATAGCTATTTTAATGGCAGGAGGAAAAGGAACTAGATTAAAAAGCAATATTGAAAAACCTCTTTTTAAATTTAAATCTCATACATTAATTGAACATGTTTTATATAATTTATCAAAGTCTAAATATATTGAAAAGATTGTAGTAGTTACTAGTCCACACACTCCTAAAACCACAGAATTTATAACTAAAAAAATTAAAAATAATCTTAGTAATTTAAACAATTTAACTCATCATCATAAAAAAATTATCTATGAAAATATTCTAAGTCCAGGAAAAGGTTATATTGAAGATTTATCTTTTTTATTAGATAAATTCGAGAAAAATAGTAAAAATGATGTTTTATTAATAATAAATGTTGATTTACCTTTCATCACTTCAAATATTATTGACTATGTTTTAGAAGAATATTTTAAATCAGAAAAAATGGCTTTGTCAGTTCATGTTCCAGTAGCTATTTTTAATAAATTTGGAATAAAACCTTCCTATGTGTTAAATGATTTTGTTCCATCAGGATTAAATATATTAACGAGCCAAAACATAGAACAAATAGAAGAAAAATTAATTATTCCTAGGGTAGAGTTAGCATTGAATATAAATACTCTTGAGGATATACACTTAGCTAATGAAATATTAAAAAGAGGGATAAATAAAAAAGATGGAACTTTAAATTGAATAATAATTTATTATTAAAAAGAATATAAATTTATTTTTAAAAAGTTATATAAATTGATTTCTGCATATATCTTATGGTGAGAACATGGAAGAGTATGGTCAAAATATGGAAGAGAAAGAACTTCCTAAAAAGGAAAAAAAAGAAGAGAAACTTTGGAGTCAAATTAAAGGTTACCAAGTAGCTACTAATAATGCAAGGATTGTTGGAGTACTTGAAGAACTGATTGTCAATCAAAAAACAGGCAGGATAGTAGATATAGCTGTCAAATTAGAAGATGAACGTGCTGTTCATGTTAAAGGATCTAGAAGGCATGGAGAATTTTTATTAATACCTTTTGCCAAAGTAGAAAAAGTCGGTGAATTTATCATCGTAGCTGAATAATTATTGATTTAACTTGATAGTTATTTGAAAAAAATTTTTTATTTTTACAAGTTAGAAAAGTTGAACTTTTCTTTATTTTATAATTTATTTAATAATAATAAATATTTTTAAAAATAAAAAAAGAATAATAAGATTTTATTAAGTTAAAGAACATTTAAATTATTTTTCAATTTTATTTATTTAATTGATTTGATTACTTCCCGTCTTTTTCAGCGAATACCCCTTAAGAGGATAATCCATTTAAACCCCTTGTAAAAAAATTATCATAACTTCTTAACCAGTAGTTACTACTAGGAGTAGCATTAGTATTATAATTTTTTTTATCATAATATCATATCTTTTCTTATTTCATGAATTTTATCTTTCCCAACCACACAAAGTATAACCTCTACTTTTAGCTGTTGATAAAGATATTTTTGTAGTACTCCTTGAATTGCTCAAACCTCTGCAATTTTTATTAAAATGATATTTAGTACCTGAATAAGTGGCTATATAAACACTACCTGAATTACTGCTTGTTCCACTTTTTTGTATTGTTGTCCCAGTATTTTTCGTGAATTTATCAAATTGTAATTTCGTAAGCCCACCACTATATTTATTGAACTCAGATGGTGGAATGTACATTACTCTAGCGTATTTCTTAGTAAGTAACCATTTATTTATATCCTTGCCTTTTAAATACACTTTAGCTAAGACTCGGCCATATTTATCCGTTCTTTTTTTATTATCGACGTCTAATGTAACTTTTTTTCCAAGTAATTTTTTTTCAACTACTTTCTTAACACTTTTGCCTTTAGCTGTTTTTAATTCAGGTGTATCCACGCCCCATAATCTGATATTTCTACTTATTCCTGAAACTTTAATAGTGTCTCCATCAATTACCTTCGTTACATACCCTGTTTTCTCATTTTTATGAGCATCTACACTATTTAAACCCATACTTATTATCAATATAAATAATAATAGTAAAAATATCTTTTTAGTATTCATTTTTTTATATCTCCTTTTTTCCTTTAATAAAAATGATTATTTCTATTACCTTCTTTGAATTAGATTATAATCATCATAACTTCCATATTCAAACGAATCTTGCTTTTCATCCTCACTCATACTATTATATTCATCAAACTTTTCTTCAGATAACGATCTTTATCTTTTTGTTCATTAACATTACTTCATGAATTAAAAACAACAAAGATTCAATTAATAGTGGGATTATTACAACTAAAAAATACTAAAATGCTTTGTTTGTACTAGATAATCCCTACTTATTCAAGTCAATTTTTTCAAGAAAATACAAATTACTTTTTTAGTATTTACATAGATAAGTTTAAAAGTTGTTATATTTAAAGATTGTTAATTCAAAATCAGTAAAATGAAGGAAAGAGGTGTGGGTTATTTTTTTATTCCTTTAAGTCAAAATTTAGCAAAAAATATATTATAAAATGAAATTAAATTACAATATTCTTTCAATAATTAGCTTAATCACAATTCTAAAGGTTTTTAAGCATAATTAAAAAATTTTTTTTAAAAATAATAAATAATAAATAGCTATTTGTGCATGTTTTTCATAGAATTAATTATTATTTTTATCAAATAAGTATTATAAATAAAAAAAATAAAATTATTTATATATTACTTTTTACTAAATTAGTATTAATAAAAAATTATTAATCCTGTTTTTCACTATTTTCCTGAATTAACTATTTCGGTTTTAAAAAATTTTTAACGGTTATTTCAAATAAAAAGGTTTGAATTCTCAAAAAATTCAAGGAATTGATAGTTATAGTGATTGGAAAATGTGTTTTTTGTGGAAATATTTTCTTTTTAAGCTTAAATCATCTTTTTATTGATTTTTTTATACTTATTAAGGAAAAATTTATATTTAATGAAATTGATAGATAATGGTGATTATAATTAGAATTGAAAAAAATGGGAAAAAAATAAATCTTCTAAATCAATATTTGTTTCCAAAAGTATTCGGTGAGAAAGGCTGTGAAAAGGAAACTTTACACTTGATAAACACATTCACAGGAAAAAACTTCACAAGCTTATCCTATGAACCCAATGAAATGGAAGGATTACATCACGGTAATAAAAAATCCAATGTCGATGTCTTAGTACTGGTAAACGATGGAAGTTTAGTAAATATCGAAGCACAAATCCAACCCCAAAAAAGCTTCCACAAAAGAAGCCACTTATACAA
>WRNS01000094.1 GCA_009776495.1 Methanobrevibacter sp.
CAAAAAAATAATTTCATTTGTAATAATTAATAAATTATTTTATTTATTTTATTATAAAAAATTTAAATAATTAAAAAATATTTAAAATTATTAAATTTTAGTTTTATAGCCCAAAAAATTATAAAAAAACATTTTATAAATTTGATTTTATAATTTGCTAATTTGAGTTGTGCTAATGACTTTCTGTTTGAATTTTTCGCTTTTTTTAGAAAAATTTATAAGTTATAGATAGAATAAATTAATTATTTATAAATAGTTCAAAACTGTTACTTTTATTATAGGGATAGAAATGGGAAATACATCTTCAAACAATATTGCCAATGAATTTGAAAATCTTAGAAAAAAGCTTCTAGATTTAACTTTAAGAAATCAACTTCTTAATTTTAAACCTAGAGCTAAAACTATTGAAGTGGCTAACCAATCTCCNAGTTCTATTTATCAAACTCTAATTTTAGAGAAAAAAAAGATGCANTTTGTTCCGAATAAAAAAGAAAGAGTNGCTAGTGAAAATAAAGAAAATAAATCAAGATTTTCCTCTCTTTGGGATCATCCTCCAATAGATTTAAGTATTTTTAAAGAAGGAGATAAGTCCTTAAAAACAAATTTTTCACCAAAAGAACTACAAAAAAGATTATTTTACATTAATCAACAAGCAAAAACAATGGTGCAAGAGCAAGGATATAACATTCTTTATTTAGCTATGGGCTTTTTAGAATGGAGAACAAATTTTAAACCAAAAGAAGTTAATCTGGCTCCATTAATATTGATTCCTATTGAAATTCAAAGAAAAAAAGTTGGGAAATCCTTTTCAATTTGTTGGAATGGTGAAGATTTAAAATCTAATATTTCTCTTCAAGCTAAACTTTTTGAAGAAGGAATAAAATTGCCAGATTTCAAACAAACCCCATATATTGAAGGAATTGAACATTATTTAAGAGATGTTAAAAACTCAGTAAGAGTGATGAAAGATTGGAAAGTTACAAATCATATTTCACTTGGTTTTTTTTCATTTACCAAATTTGTAATGTACAATGATTTGAACCCTGAAACTTGGGAAGATAATGTTGATTTAACTAAACATGAATTAATTGAAGCAATTTTCAATCCTAGTAAAAATAAATATGATGAATCATTTAATGAAGAGGAAATTGATAATAGATTAGAATATAAAAATATGTATCAAGTTTTGGATGCTGATTCTTCCCAAATAGCAGCTATAGAAGACGTTAAAGCTGGTAGGAACCTAGTGGTGGAAGGACCTCCCGGAACAGGAAAATCTCAAACGATTGTTAACTTGATTGCAGAACTCTTAGCTTCGGGAAAAAGTGTTCTTTTTGTATCAGAAAAAATGGCTGCGTTGGAAGTTGTTAAAAATCGTTTAGATAGTGTAGGACTTGGACAATTTATTTTAGAAGTGCATAGTCATAAAACAAGACGGAAAAAATTTTTAAATGACTTGGAAAAAGCTTTAAATCTCAATCCAATAGATGAAATGAATATGGATCAAATTTTAAGAAAATTAGAAACTTTAAAATTCCAGTTAGATAACTATGCAGAAATTATCCATAAACCCATGTATAAAGTTAAATTAACACCTTATGAGTTGTATGGATTAAAAGAATCAGCTGATGATTATTTTTATAAAAAAAATGTTTTAATGCCTTTAGCTAAAATTGATTCGGCAGAAAACATTTCATTACAAGATTTAGATGATATAGTAATTGAACTTGAGAATTTAGCTGAAATTTTCAATACAATAGCTAAAAAAAATCCTTGGAGTTATTGTAATCCAAAAAGTTTACTCCCTAGTGATTTAAGAGAGATAGAATTACTAATTAATGATACTATAACTGCTTTAGATGAATTTTATCAAGAAGCAATTCACCTAAATGATAGCTATGGTATAAAAATTTCCAACAATTTAAACACTTTTGAAAAAACATTAGATGCATTGAAATTACTTGACGCGAAAAAAATTAAATTAATTGATGGAAAAATATTAACCAATAAACAATGGACTACAGATTCTAAAAAAGCCAATTATTTGATAGAAAAACTTCAAAAATATCAATCTCATTTTAAAATTATGGATAAATTCAATGAGTTAATTCTTAATGAAGATTTAGATTTTCTAATAAATGAAATTTCAAAGTCAGTGAAAAAAAAATTTAAATTATTTGGTGGGAATTCTTATAAGGAACTTGTAGAACCATTCTACAAAGTTAAGGTTCCAAGTGATAAAACTGTTTTAAGTGATTTAAAGAAAGTTAAAAATTTCATGACTTTGAAAAAATCCTTAGAAAAAGAAGAAAATTTAGGTGAAAGTTTTTTTGGAGAACTGTGGCATCTAAACGCAACAATTTCTGATTTAAAAAATGTAGCAAATTGGATGAAAGATTTTAATTTTCTAGTTAAAAATGAGATTTATTCAAAAACTACCGTTGAACTTCTATCAAATGAACTTTTTGATGTTGATATTCAAAGTGAAATGAAAGATTATATTGATCGTGGTAATAAATTTAGAAAAAATCTGAAAAAATTAGAATCTAAACTAAATCCAAGAAGTAAGTTAATATTTAAAAAGGAAACTGAAGATGTCTCCTTGAACAAATGGAAAAAACAGCTAAACACATGGAAAGGACAACTTTCAAGCTTACATCTTTGGTCTCAATATTTAAATACTAAAAACATATGCTTAAAAAGCCAATCCTCACTATTTATTAAATCAATAGAAAAGAGGAATATTAAAAAAGAAGATGTAAAGTTTCTTGTATATGGTAATTTTGCAGATAGTCTTTTAAATCTAATTTTTATTGAAAATGAAACTTTAGCCACATTTATTGGAGAATTACATGAGGATAGAATTTCAGAATTTCAAGAATTAGACTTGAAAATTCTTGAGTTAAATAGAAAAAGAATTTTTCAAAAATTAGGTAAGAATCTACCACAAGTTTTTGGAGCTACTGATGACCCTGAAGCTAAAGTATTAGCTGGAGAATTTACAAGAAAAAGAGGGCATTTACCTGTTAGAAAATTACTTGAAAAAGCGGGAGGCATTATAAAACAAATTAAACCTTGTTTTATGATGAGTCCTTTGTCAATAGCCCAATATTTAGATCCAACTAATAATAAACTACAATTTGATGTTGTTATATTTGATGAAGCTAGCCAAGTTAAGCCAGAAGATGCTCTTGGAGCATTCATGAGAGCAAAAACTGCAGTAGTTATGGGTGATACACAACAACTACCTCCAACTTCTTTTTTTGATCAAATAGTAACTGGAGAAAGTGGAGAAGAAGTAGCTACAGCATTGGACATGGAAAGTATACTACATTTATGTAAACTCTCTTTTCCTGTAAGAATGTTAAAATGGCATTACAGAAGTAGACATGAATCATTGATAGCTGTTTCTAATAAAGAATTTTACGACGACCAGCTATTGGTTTATCCCTCTCCCTCCCATAATACTGACCATTTAGGTTTGAAATTTAAGTACAATCCAGAAACTTACTATGATAGAGGAAAAAGTGCTGCCAACCGAGAAGAAGCAAAAGAAGTAGTGAAAGAAATTTTTAAACACTTCAATAGATACGGAGAAAGTAAAAGTTTAGGTGTTGGAACATTTTCTGTTTCCCAAATGAATGCAATTTTAGAAGAGCTTGAAATTGAAAGAAAACAGCATCCAGAACTTGAACCACTATTTTCTGATAAAAAAACTGATAGGTTCTTTGTAAAGAACCTTGAAACTATTCAAGGTGATGAAAGAGACGTTATATTAATTAGTGTAGGATATGGTTTTGACAAAGATGGAAAAATTTCATTGAATTTTGGACCATTAAATCAAGATGGTGGAGAAAGACGTCTGAATGTGTTAATTACAAGAGCAAAAGAAAAATGTGTTGTCTTCTCTAATTTTAAAAGTATGGACATGCATTTAACTGCTAATCCTCCTTTTGGTGTNAAAGCTTTAAAAGAATTTTTAGAATTTGCAGAAAATATATCNTCAGGAAATATCAAAAAAATAGAAAAAGAAGAAGAACCTTTCGAAGATGCCATCTATAATTTTTTANTTGAAAACGGATACAAAGTGGATAAACAAGTAGGGTATGCNGGTTTTAGAGTAGATTTAGCTATTGTAGATAAAGACAATCCAGGTAAGTATATTCTTGGAATAGAATGTGATGGTAAAATGTATTCCTCTTCAAAAGTAGCTAGAGACAGAGATCGCCTCAGAGAACAAGTTTTAACAGGTCTCGGTTGGAACTTATACCATTTATGGTCTACAGATTGGTACAGAAATAGAGATTTAGCTCGTGAAAAGCTATTGAACTATATTAAAAATATCAAAACTGAAGAATTTATCGAAGAAATTAACGATTTTAAAAATGATAAAATAGAAAAAGATGATTTGAAGATTGTTGATCCAATAGAAGAAGATGATCCAATTACTAATCCAATTGAAAAAGAAGACCCAATTACTAATCTAATTGATAAAGATGACCCAATTACTAATCCAATTGAAGAAGAAGACCCGATTACTAATCCAATTGAAGAAGATGACAAAATTATCGATCCAATTACAGAAGATGATTCAGAAATAGATCTTTTAGCTAATGAACAGACCATTCCATATTTTACTGCAGATTCTTTATCTAAACAAAAAACTGAATCTAAAACCAATGAAAATCCAATAACTAATGAAAAAACTGAGTTTTTTACTGATTTTGAAAAAAGCATTGATACTATTAATGAAAATAATAATATGAATAATTATGATAACAAAGATGTAAACATAGAAATCAATGATTTAAATGATGAAAACCTCAACAATTTTCAAAATCATGGGAAAGAAAATCTAAATGAAAATAACAATTTCAATCGTGATAACAACAACCTAAAAGAAAATAATAAAATCAATCATAATGAAAATCATGTAAATAACAACCTAAATGAAGATTATAATCTTAACTTAGAAGATGATGATAAAATCGAAAACCCAGAGAATAATCTGGGGGTTAAATTCAGATCTCATTTGAATGTTGATTTTGATAATCACACAAATAAACATTACAATGATATTGAAGATTTTGAAAATGATTTGAAACAATTAGAACTTTCAAAAGATGATGATTTTTTAAAATTAAATAATAATAATAATAATTATAATAATAATAATAATAATTTAA
>WRNS01000095.1 GCA_009776495.1 Methanobrevibacter sp.
ATAAAATTTATCTTTGTTGAAAAATCCAAGTTAATCTATTAAAAATAATTTATAATATTTATATTTATTAGCATTATTAAATTTTTAAAAATAATAATAATTAAATTTATATCTATTAGCATTATTAAATTTTTTCAAGAAAAAGTATTAAAATAAAAAAAATTAGCATTTTTTAATTAATCGTTATTAAATTAATCATTTAAAACTAAATTTACTCCATTAGAAAAAAAATAGAATTAATTACAAATATAAACTAAAAAAAAGAGAGAAAATTTTTAAGAAATTTTTAATAAGTTGATTATTTGAAAACTATGAAAACTAAGACAACTATGATTATATAAATAAATCAACTGTAAAAAAAAAAAAATTCTAAAAATGATTAAATGATTATTATAAAAAATAAATAGAATTTGGTATCGATTATATTCCGTTTAATTCTGTATTAATCAGTTAATATCATTAAATTCCATTTAATCTATAATATTCCATTGAATTCCATTTAATCTATAATATTCTATTGAATTCAATTAATCTATTAATATTCCATTGAATTCTGATTAATCTATTAATATTCCATTAATAACGCCATCTTGACCAGGTCTTGAAGTCACTTTGACTTTTCCAGAACTAGTTTCTACAATTGCTCCCTTAGTGATTATATTTCTTCTAACATAATTAGGATTAGCTTCATTTTCAATAACATTTAAAATTTCAAGATTTTCAGATTTGTTTGAAGAGGGGTTAACCACATTTATTGTGTTTTCAAGAGCTAACCTTAGCTTTTCATTTCCTCCACGAGTTCTGATTTTTCTTAAATTTTTATCTCCAATTCTGGTTTCTGCAGGATCTCTGCCAAGTTCAGATTTCCTTTTTCCACGGAGTCTAACATCTCTTCCACCACTTGGCTTTTTTATGGATCTTCCTTGAAATATGGCCATGATTTCACCTTCATTAAGTTTAATTTATGATTTGATAATCTTTATTATAAAAGCTCCTTAATATAGCATAGCTACTATTTTAAAAATTATTTTAAAAAATATTTTAACAATATGAATAAAAGAAAAAGAGTCTTTTAAGAATAATGATAACAAAATATTAGTTTTACTCATATATAAACCTTTAATTTTTAAACAAAAATTAAATGATAATAATTTTATAAATTATTGAAAACATAAATATGATTCATATCTATAACTTTCAATAATAAGAATAAGAATAAAAAAATAAAAAAAATAAATAAAAAAAAAAAAATGACTTAGTTACAATTGGTGTTATCCTTGGAAAATGAAGTCTTAATGCAAAAAAAACTTGAAAAAGAAATTAAAAGCCATGTTGATGAATTTTTGGAAAATATTAATTCAGAATTACCTGAAAGTATGGAATTAGAATATGAAGGTTTTTATAGAAGGGGCTTTTTTGTTACAAAAAAAAGATATGCTGTTATTGAAGAGGAAAAAATCATAGCTAAAGGCTTGGAACTTGTTAGAAGAGATTGGGCTCCAGTAGCTAAGGATACTCAACAAAACATTCTTATGGCTATTTTACAAAATGGGGATATTGATAAAGCCGTTGAGATTATTGAAAAAGTTTTAAAAAAAGTGAAATCTGGAAAAATAGAAATGAAGGATTTGATGATTCATACCCAGATTACAAAAAAACTTTCAGATTATAAAAATATAGGTCCTCATGTCGTAGCTGCTCAAAAATTAGAAGAAAAAGGATTGAAAATCGATAAAGGAACTATTATTCAATATGTAATTGTTAAAGGTAAAGGAGCTATTAGTGAAAGAGCTGTGCCTTACGAAGATTCGATGAACTACAACTATGATGTATATTATTACATCAACCATCAAATACTTCCAGCTGTTTCAAGAATAATGAAGTCTTTAGGATACACTAAAGAACAGTTAGCTGAATTAGGAGATAAAGACAAACAAAAAAGTTTAGATGCCTTTTTTAAATGATTCATCATGAAAAAAAATAAAAAAATATAAAAAAATATGAAAAAAAATAAAAATAATATAAAAAAAAATATAAAAATATAAAAAAAATAAAAAAAATCCAAATTTAACTCTTAAAAAAGCTATGATTTATCAATGCTAGAAAATCTTAGCTTTCCTCACATTCTTCTTCTTTTTGTTAATGATATTTTATGAATATTCTATTTTTTATTATTTTACTCTTAATAACGTGCACAGCCATAATATATTTTTTAACTATTCTCTTATTATCCAATAGAAATATTTACTAAAAACACAATATTATGATAAATTGTAATCGGGATAAAAGATTTTCAATGGTGGTTAAAATGAAAAAAAATGATAGAAGTAGTATTAATCCATTTACTGGGAAAAAGCATTTTAACATAGTTAACGATGATAAGTTTTTAGATAATTCTTATGTCGAATATGATAATATTATTAATCACAGTCAATTGTCAGATGAAACACCAGAGGGGCAAATAGTATCTAATGTTTCTTTTAAATTAATAAAAGCCGTTGAAAACCATTTATCAAAGATTAAAAGATCAGATTACACTGAAAATTACTATGATTGGGAATTTCATTTAGTTTCAAATGAAACAGTGAATGCTTTCTGTATGCCTGGTGGTAAAATAATTGTGTATTCTGGAATTTTAACAATTGCAGAAAAGGAAGAATATTTAGCATTTATTTTAGGTCATGAAATGGCTCATGCTTTACTAGATCATGGTAGAACTACAATAAGTGCATATACTGCTAAAAATACTGCAAGCACAGTAGCAAGGTTGGGAAGTTTTGGTCTTGGTTTGCTGGGTTTTGGGGAAGCAGCTTCAGTTGTAACAACTGTTACAAATGTAGCTGATATTGGTTCTGAATATCTTTTATTAAAACCATGGGGTAGAGATCAAGAAATGGAAGCAGATAAATTAGGAATGATGATAGTTAATTGGGCAGGTTATGATATTAGTGAAATACCTTATTTTTGGCAAAAAATGAGTGAACATAATTCAAATAAACATGATTTTTTTTCCACACACCCATCAGATAATAAACGAATCGCTGGAATGAATGAATTAGTTATGGAAATATCTACTCAAGAAAATTTCAATAGTACTCTAATTTCATCAGGAGAATCTAATCAAAAAATTATAACAAAGGAAAATCATGAGTCAAAATTTTGTAAACAATGTGGAGCAGAAAATGTTGTTGAATCTAAATTTTGTAAACAATGCGGAAAAGAAATGGTAGTTGAATCTAAATTCTGTACACGATGTGGAAAAGAAATTGTTGATGATGCTAAATTCTGTACACAATGTGGTAACTCATTAGCTAAATATCGTTGAATTATTTAAAAGATAAAATTTTGTCCATACATAAACAAATCATAAATTTTTAATTTAAATTTAAATTTTAATATTATTATTTTAATATAATTTATAAAAGAGAGTATTCAAAATAGCTATTTTCGAGTAACTTTTAATCTCTCTCCCCCATGAACTGCCTCAACATCTATTTTTAAACTCTTTAAATAGCTTTGTGTTTCTGTATTAGACCCATGAATCATTATTTCTCCAAGGTCTTCGGTTGTATTAACATCAAGAGACATGTAAAAAGAATCGTATATCACAGGTTCAAATTTTTTAGTGACAGCTTCTTTAACATGGTTTTTAAAGCTAAAGTCTCCAAACTTCATTGCTAGTGACAAGGGTTTTATAGCTAAACCATTGGTTCCTCCCCCTTTTGAAGGAACTATAATAAAATCTAAGGCTTTGGCAGAGTTAATTAAAGTATCCAGATTTGTTTTAGCTATTAAAGGAATATCTGAAGGAATTATTATTACTTTTTTAGTTTTAGCCCTACACCAATCCATAGCTTGATTAATAGCTGTGTTAAGATTTAATCCTTCATTTTCAACTAAGGTCAAAACATTAAGGGTGCCCGCAAATTCTAAAACATCCTTATCAGCGCTTATTATTATAACTTCATCAACTGAATGCTTTAAAGCACTTGTAACATCTTTGAGCATAGCCTTTAAGAGATTTTCCCTTTCTTTCAAATTTAAAAACGGAGATAATCGTGTTTTAGCATTTGAAATTTTTGATACTGGTATTATTCCATATATTTCATCCATTTTATCACTTAAATCAATAAAATATGAGCTTAAATTAAAATATGACTATAAATTAAAATAAACTATAAATAAAATATGATTATAAATCACTATTTTATGTAATTATCCAATTTTTCATATATTAATAAGTTTTAGCCATTAATCCTGTATACTTAGCATCTTTCTCGCAATGAATACATTTTTTTCCAACTAAATCTTGAATAAATTTACTTTCATTAGTTTGAGTGCCTAACAAATCAACATCTGTTTCCTCTTCAATAGATTTTCCACATTCTTCTTCTCCACACCATGAGAATGAAACAACTTTTCCATTAGCTATTAACTCTTTTGCGTCTTTTAAACTATCAATAGCTACTACCCTCTCTTCCATTTCTTCCCAAGCATTTTTTTTCATATTACTATAAATATCTTCAAACAATTCATTGATTTTATTAATGTATTCACTATCTAAATCAATTTCTATTTTTTCTAAATTATCTCTTCTTCTTAAAATAGCTTTATTGTTTTTCAAATCCCGTGGTCCGAGTTCTAATCTTAAAGGACTTCCATTGAGCTCCCACTGGTAAAATTTCTTTCCTGGTCTAATGTCCCTTTTATCCATATTAACTCTAATTCCATTTGACTTAAGAGCTACTTTTATCTCTTCACATTTAGCTAATACTTCTTCACTACCCTCTTTAAATATGATGGGTATTATTGTAATCTGATTTGGAGCTATTTTTGGAGGAAGACACAACCCTTTCCCATCTCCATGAACACCAATAACAGAAGCTATTATTCTATCTGATAAACCATAACATGTTTGATAAACATACTCATGTGTATTTTCTTCCGTTTCATAAGTTATATCAAATGTTTTAGCAAATGTTTGGCCTAAATTATGGACTGTTCCAATTTGGAGAGTTTTACCATCAGGAAGGAGAGTATCAAAAGCCATGGTGTAGTCTGCACCTGGAAATTTATCCCAAACTGGTCTTTTACTTAAAATATAAGGAACTCCAAGTAAATCAAAAAATTCTTTATAAATCTCAATAGCTATTTT
>WRNS01000096.1 GCA_009776495.1 Methanobrevibacter sp.
ATAGATTATAATTAATAAAAATATATCATAATTAATAAAAATAATTCTTAATTAAGAAAAATATATCATGATTAATAAATATATATCTAAATTAAGAAAAATATATTATAATTAATAAAAATATATCATGATTAAAAAATATATATCTAAATTAAGAAAAATATATTATAATTAATAAATTTATATTAGAATAATAAAATATTGTAATATCTAATTTATGATTATTTTAATTTATGATTATTTGCTTTAATGTAAGTATAATAGGTTGTTTTTATGAATAAAAAAGATATTGGTATGTTCATTTGGAGAGTGAGTTATTCTCATCTTATTGCATATTTTATTGCAGGAATATTTGCTGTTATGGTAATGGGTTATCAAGAACACTTTTTGTCTGAGACTTTATCTTTTATGCTACCTGTTAACTCTGCAATAGTGGCCCTTGGACCAGGTCTGCAAATTTTTAGAGGCATATTTTTATCCTTAGTACTAATTCCTTTAAAAAATACATTTACTGAAGAAAAAAATGGTTTTGCTAAATTAGGAATATTGATTTTAGGATTATCTCTGTTTTTAACAATAGGTCCCACCCAAGGTTCTTTTGATGGCTTCATTTATACAAAAATCCCATTTATGTATCAGATACTTGGATATCCTGAAGCCTTTTTGTATACATTAATATTCATTACTATCTTATGGTTCTCATACAAAAAACAAGAAAGAATTTTAGACATAATAGCTATATTTGCTGTAATAATAATCTGCACATTAAGCATTATGGGATTCCTTTTCGCTGCTTAGTATGATATTTTTTTATTTTTTTACTTTTACCTCTTGTTTTAATTTTTTAAGCTAATTATATATGAATCATTTTTATTTTATCATGATTTAATAGGGGCATTTTGCGATTTTTACACTTAAAATAATAATTCATAAAAGTTTTATAAAATATTCATAACAAAACCCTTATATTTATTACTCATAATACATAAAAGGAATAATATGAATATAAATCCTGAAAATCTTATTATTAAAATTGCAAAGGCAAAAGATTTGAAACATTTAAAATTTGATTGTGGAGATGAAGATCTTAATGAATTCTTATTAAAAGACTCATTGAAAAATATGAAAAATAATCTTAATGTTATTTACCTTTGTGAATTTAAAAATGAGGTTATTGCCTTTTTTGCACTTTCAACCGATGCTATAAAAATAAATGAAAAAATTGAAATAAGATATCCAGTTTATCCTGCGATAAAAATAGGAAGACTAGCAGTAGACAAAAAATACGGAGGAAAACACATTGGAAGCACATTAATCGATTGGATAATAGGAATATGCTTTGTATTGAGAAAATCCACGGGAATTAGATTTTTATCAGTAGATGCCTACCCAAAGTCAATTGGTTTTTACGAAAAAAACTTATTTGAAAAATTAGAAACTAAACCAAGAAAATCTGTACAAATGTATCGAGATTTAAATGAGAAGATATAAAATAGAGAATTATTCAACGAATTTTATCTTTTTAAAAGTCTCTTTAGCTCTTTTAAAAGACTTTATTTCTTCAGAAGTAGACTTTTCTTCTAATTTTTCAACGAATTTTTTAGCATCCAGTCCTTTAAGAGTTGGAGTTGGTTCTATCACTCTTGCCATTTAGAAATTCCTCCTGAAAAATAATTCATTTTATTTATATTAATATTGTTGAATAAAACATTTATAATTTATGTGTCTGGAAAAAAATCATTTATACAGATTGGGGGATAATTATTTTTTAATATCTTCAAAAATTTAGTACTTCAAAAAAAATGTATTTTACAATTACAAAATATTTAATAAATTAATTATAATTATTATGGAAAAACTATAATAACTCTTAAATAACTATAATTTTCTAAAAACAACCATAATTAATCACAAATTTATTTAACATCCTCATCAAAAGTTATTCCATGTAAATAGCTGGTTTATAAGGAATTGCATTTTTTGCCTTATCCTCAGGATCATAGCTATTGTCTTTGTGAATGATAATATTTGTGTTAACTTCTTCTTCTATGAAATCTTTTGCATCATTTAATATTTCGTGTTCATCTATTTTTCCAATGTATCTTGTTTTTGTCATTTCACGACCGATTTTTTTAGCAAAGTCAGCTATTTCCTTTTTATCCTCGTGGACATTTTGACCAATAGCTCTTCCCATAATTTGACCAATATCTGGTTTTCCAACCTCTTCAGCTATCTTATAAACATCCCATTTCCAATCATCAGCTAAATAAATATGAATCTTGTCGGGATCTTTAGCTACAATCTTTTTTATCTGTTCTATATCATGAACAATTCCTTGGACCATTTCCTCTGATTTTTCGATTATTTCCCTTTCTAAATTTTCATCCTTCTCAATTGACCTTGAAGTTGAATCTCTTAAGTTTGAATCATTAGAGAAGTAAATATTACCATTCGGCCATGAGGCCTCTACTACAAAACCATCACCACCATAGCTATTCCATAGCTCTTCACTGCTATGCGGTATGAAGGGAGCAAGAATTCTTATCCATGACTTAAAAACCATTGAGAGAACAAAAACAATAGCTTCATCCCTTTCACCTGAGCTTAAAAGATGTTTTACTCTATACATATAATGATCAATGTCTTTTTTCAAAAGGAATAAAGAGTTTTGCAGTGCTTTTCTTGTTTGGAAACCTTCAAGTGCATCTGTAGCTTCTTTTATTCTAATATTTAGCTGATTAATCATCCATAAGTCAATTCTACGACTTAACTTTACTTCTTTAATATTACTTAAATCTATTGGAGAGCCTTTTATATCCTCTATGGTTTTAGCAAATTCAAATAATCTATCCAATCGCCTTTTTGTTCCTATAACTTCTTTTTCTCTCCAATCAAAGTCTTGCCATGGCTCAGCAGAAGCCATTAAAAATAACCTTACTACATCAGCACCATATTTTTCCATGGCATCTGATAGGAGAATAACATTTCCCTTTGATGAAGACATTTTGTTTCCTTCAAGTAGGCCCATTCCAAAAACAACCATTCCCCGAGGCCAATTTTCCTTTGGAAAAATAGCTGCATGATGGAAGAGGTGAAAACTTAAATGATTTCCAATTAAATCTTTTGCAGAAAGTCTCCAATCTAGTGGATACCAATAGCTAAACTCATTTTGTATTGTATCCACAATCTCTCCATCCACCTTTAAATCATTAGAATCTTTATTAAAAAAGATTTTTTCAAAGAAGGCATCGTTTAAATCTTTGAGATCTATTTTTTTTAAATGATTAGCTATTGAATAATAGGCCATGTAAATAGTTGAATCAGTCAATGGTTCAATTAACCATTGTTCATCCCAAGGTAGGTGAGTTCCAAGCCCAATTCTTCTTGAACAAGCCCAATCATTTAACCAACCAATATAGTATTCAAAGTTTGATTTTACTTCATTTGGAATGATGTTTTCCTGATTTAAGCATTCCCTTGTTTTTTCCTTCCAATCTTCATCTGAATACTTTAAAAACCATTGATTATCCATTATTTTAACTACACATCTATTTCCACACCTACAAATAACTGGGTGTTCTGCAAAGTCATACATAGTGTCAGCTAATGAATCATTAATCATCGAGGATTTTATCATGTCCCGAGCAGTAGCTACTCTTTCACCTGCATAATTTGGAATATGAGAACTCATAATTCCTTTTGAATGTTCTACTTTGTATAATTCATTAGTAGCTTCATCTAACTTAGGATCTTCCTGGTTTTTAATCTTTAACTTTTCAATAACATCTCTTGCTGGAATTTCACTGTATTTCTTTAGAGTGACTACATTTAATATTTTTATATCAACAGCTTCCTCTAAATTGTACTTTTTTAGTAAATCTGAGTTATTTTTCAAATCTTTGAGTGCTATGTAATCAGCTGGAGCATGCCCTGGAACAGAAAATACAACTCCACTTCCATAATCAGGATCAACAAAACTTGCTGGGAATATTGGGTGTTCACTACCAGTGATAGGATTTTTAACAAATTTTCCAATGAATTCCTTTGGATTGATTTTTCCAACAATATTCAAATCTTTAATTTGATTAGACAAGTTATAAAAAGATTTTTCACTTATTATCCAGCTCTCTCCATTATTATCCACTTCAATATAGTCTACCTCAGGATTTAGCCATAGATTTGTAACTCCATAGATTGTTTCTGGTCTAAAAGTAGCTGGAACTAAATACTTTCCATCAATTTCAAATTTTAAAAGAGTGAGCTCATTTACATCCACTCCTTCTCCTTCTAAAAGATCATGGTCTCCTACAGGATTATCACAACTAGGGCAGTATTTAACAGGGTGATTTCCCTTTCTTACAAAACCCATTTCTTTTAGTTTTCTTAGCTGCCACTGGATGAACTTTTGATAACTTAAATCTGTTGTTTTAAATTCACGTCTCCAATCAATTGAATAACCCATATCATTCATAACTTGGTGGTATTCACTACTGAAGTATTTAACAATGTATTCTGGATCTTTTAACTTTGATAGTTCTTCTTTTGGAACTTTATGAACTTTTTCATATAATTCAAGTGTCCAAGGATCTTTATTTTTAATCCTACTAGCTATTCCAATAACTGGAGCTCCTGTTACATGCCATCCCATAGGGAATAAGACATTTTTACCTTGCATTCTTTTAAATCTTGCATAAACATCAGGAACTGTGTAAGTTCTTCCATGGCCAATATGCATGGCTCCACTAGGATAAGGATAAGCTACTGTTAAAAAAACCTTTTCTTTTTCATTATTATCTGATTGAAATAGCTTTGCTTCTTCCCATTTCTTTTGCCATTTCTTTTCTATTTCTCTAGTCACTAAAACACCACATGAATAAATAGTTGAATGATTAATAATTGAATGATTAATAATTAATATATTATCAAAATATGTTTAAAATTATATTGTATTTTTAATGATTTTCATTATTAACTTTTAAGAATCAAATATTTCAATATATTATCACTATTTTAAATAAATATAATCTTAGTAAAATTTTTAAAAAAATAGCTATTGAATTGAAAATTAATTTATTAAATATGATAATT
>WRNS01000097.1 GCA_009776495.1 Methanobrevibacter sp.
ATACTAATAATCAGAACATTTATTTATATTATTTTAATAAAAGATAATACATAAAGTTGAATATAAAGATAAAAAAAGTTAAAGAAAATTAATTTTAAATTTTTCAAATTTTTTAAGAAATAAACTAATAATTTATTAAATTTTTCAAAATTAACTAATTATATTTAATCTTTCAAAATTAACTATTTATGAGGGTATTTATGAGAAATATTATAGTAGAAGAACTTAATCAAAGACCAATTGAAGAGTTAGACATTGAATTAGTTGAAAGAAAAGGTATTGGACATCCTGATAGTATAAGTGATGGAATAGCTGAATCGGTTAGTAGAGCTCTTTGTAACCTTTACTTAGATGAACTTGGAGGAGTTCTTCACCATAACACTGACGAGGTACAAATTACTGCAGGAGAGTCAAATCCTATATTTGGTGGAGGAGAGGTAATAAAACCAATAGATGTCCTACTAACTGGTAGAGGTGTTTCAGAGTTTGAAGGTAAAAAATTAGCTGTGGACAGAGTAGCTATTGAAGCAGCTAAAGAATACTTATCTAAAAATATAATTAACCTCAATGTAGAATCTGAGACTGTAGTAGAGTGTAAAATTGGTCGTGGTTCTGGAGATTTAGTAGATGTATTTAAGCGTGTCGGTGCTCCATCTTCAAATGATACTTCTTTTGGTGTAGGTTATGCTCCATTTTCTGAAGTTGAAACAATAGTTTTAGCTACAGAAGAGTTATTAAACTCAAGACAATTTAAAAATAAATATCCTGCTGTTGGTGAAGATATTAAAGTAATGGGTCTTAGAGAGGCTGATGAGATTACACTGACTATTGCCTGTGCAATGGTTTCAAGATATTTAAATGATAAGGATGAGTATATAGCTGTACGGGAAGAACTCAAAAGTATTGTATTGGACTTAGCTTCTAAATATACTGGTAGGAAAGTAAATATTTTCATTAACACTGCTGATGATGATGAAGTTAAAGATGAAAAAGGATATTTTTTAACTGTAACAGGAACATCAGCTGAAATGGGTGATGATGGTTCTGTTGGAAGAGGTAACAGAGCTAATGGTCTTATTACTCCAAATAGGCCAATGTCCATGGAAGCTACTTCAGGAAAAAATCCTATAAACCATGTTGGTAAAATTTATAATATATTATCAAATGAAATAGCTAGTGATATTGCAGAAAATGTTGAAGGTATTAAACAAGTAAATATACTGCTTTTAAGCCAAATTGGTAAACCAATTGACGAGCCTAAAGCAGCTACTTCACAGATAATATTGGAAGATGGATATAAAATGGATGAGATTAGTAAAAAAGTTGAATCTATTGTAGATGGATGGCTTGAGAATGTTTCATCTGTTACAGAAAATGTTGTTAAAGGGAAAGCTCGCACATTTTAAATGAAGAGTCATTAATTTGACTAGTTTACTAAATCATATTATTTTTCTTCCACATTTTTTTAATTTAACTAAATCTTTTTTTCATTGTATTTTTTACTTATCACAAAAGAGATTTTATTTTTAATAATTTTAATAATATTAGCTATTTAATATATTTGAAATAATAATAAACTTATTACTAAATTGTTATTTTTCACTTTTTACTAGGAGAATTCACATGCCAATTGAAGAGGCAGAAAAATCGTATCAATATCAAAAAATTGAAAAGGAAATTGAAGATTTTTGGGATAAAAATCAAATCTATTCTAAAACACAGAAATTAAGAGAAAATGGCCAGAAATACTCGTTTTTAGATGGGCCTCCTTATTGTAGTGGTAAAATACATTTGGGAACAGCTCAAAACAAGATAATTAAAGATGTATATCTTAGATTTAAATCTATGAGTGGCTTTAATGTTAGACGTCAAGCTGGATGGGATACCCATGGCCTTCCAATTGAACACAAGGTAGAGCAGCTATTGGGCATAAAAAACAAGCAGCAAATTGAAGAAGAGATTGGAATAGCTAATTTTGTAACAAAATGTAAGGAATTTTCAATTGAAAATAAGGATTTAATGACTGAACAGTTTAAGGGTCTTGGAGTTTGGATGGACTGGGATTCTCCATATATAACATTGGATCCTAAATATATGGAATCTTGTTGGTGGACATTAAAGAAAGCACATGAGAAAGATCTTTTACTAAAGGATAAAAGGGTCATTAGCTGGTGTCCAAGGTGTGAAACTGCATTAGCTGCTGCTGAAATTGATTATGAAAATAGGGAAGATCCTTCTATCTATGTTAAATTTCCATTAAAAGAACCATTTTTAGAAAAAGAAAAAAATCCTGAAAATTTAAGTGAATTTTTCTTAGTTTGGACTACTACTCCCTGGACTCTTCCATCTAACTTAGCTATTTGCGCAAACCAGGAATTTGATTATTCTTTTATTAAAATTAATAATGAAATATTGATTTTAGCCACTGATTTAGTTGAAACTATACTTGGACCCCACGAAAAAATTACTAGAATTAAAAAAGAAACAGGGAAATTTGATGAGTCTGGAGAGGCGATAGTGGAAGTTGAGGAAAAAAAAGAAATAATTTATGAAGTTTTAAATGTAGTTCAAGGAGCTGATCTTCAATTTAAAAGCTACAATTATCCTCTTTTAGATGAAGTACCTAAACAAAGTGAATTTGATAAAATAGCTAATGTTCATTCTATCTTACTTGGAAATCATGTTGAATTAGGTGAAGGAACAGGTTTAGTTCATACAGCTCCTGGTCATGGTCCGGATGATTTTGAAATAGGTAAAGAATATGATTTACCAATATTTTGCCCAGTTGATGGTGAAGGAAACTTTACCTCTGATGGAGGAAAATATGCAGGTGAGTTTGTTAAGGATGCAGATTCAAATATTATTCATGACTTAAAAAACCATAACCTTCTCTTTAAGGATGAAATAATAGAACATAGATATGGTCAGTGTTGGAGATGTAAAACACCAATCATTTACTTAGCTACTGAACAATGGTTTTTAAAAATCACTGAAATAAAAGAAAAAATGCTTTCTGAAATTGATAGGATAGAATGGGTTCCTTCTTGGGCTGGAGAAAGTAGATTTAAAGACTGGGTGGAAAATGCTAAAGATTGGACTATTTCTAGACAAAGATATTGGGGAATTCCAATACCTGTTTGGGAATGTCCTGATTGTGAGGAAATTAAAGTTTTAGGTTCGGTAAAAGAGTTAAAAGAAGGTTCAATTTCTGAAATCACGGTTAATGATGAAGATTTGGTTCACAGACCTTATGTTGATGATATAACCATAAAATGTAGTAACGATGGCTGCAATGGTGAAATGAATCGTATAGAAGATGTTTTAGATGTTTGGATAGATTCAGGAGTAGCTGGCTGGGCTGCCACATATTATCCTCAGGAAAAGGAAATGTTTAATCAGTGGTACCCTTATGACTTTATTACTGAAGGCCATGATCAAACAAGAGGATGGTTCTATTCACAGCTTGGAACTGGGGTAATAGCTCTTGATGAAGCACCATATAAGAAAGTTTTAATGCAAGGATTCGTTCTCGACGAAAAAGGAAAGAAAATGAGTAAATCTTTAGGTAATGTGGTTAATCCTGAAGATGTTGTAGAACAATATGGAGCTGATGTTTTAAGATTCTATCTTTTATGGGCTGGAAAACCATGGGATGACTTGAAATTTGTATGGGATGAGCTGAACAATGTAAAAAAGATGTTTAATATATTATGGAATGTTTATGTATTTTCCACCACTTACATGTCATTAGATGAATTCAACCCAGCTCATTGTAGTGAAGATAATATGAATCTACAAGATGAAGATAAATGGATAATATCTAAAGCTAATTCATTAGCTATGGAGGTTGAAGATGATTTTAATAATGCCTTTTTCCACAAAGCTACAAGAAAAATCAATAGCTTTATTCTTGAAGATTTGAGTCGTTGGTATGTGAGACTTATTAGAGGAAGAACATGGATAGAAAAAGATGATCCTAATAAATTAGGAGCTTACTTTGGACTATATTCTGCATTGGAAATACTTATTAAGACATTGGCTCCAATAACACCATATATTACTGAAAAAATCTATGAAAATCTCGTTAAGGGTGTAAAAAATTCTATGACAAGTATTCATATGGAGGATTGGAAGTATGATATGGAAGCTATTGATAAAGATCTTGAGAGGAAAATGGATATTGCTCGAGATATTATTGAAAGTTGTTCAAGAGCCAGGGATGTAGCTAAATATAAGCTTAGATGGCCAGTAAAAGATATTACAATTGTTTCATCAGATGAAAAAGTTTTAGATGCTGTTAACTATCTTGAAGATATTATTGCATACCAGTCTAATGCGAAAAAGTTAATAAAAACACATGAATTTGAAAATTTAAAGTTCATAGCTAAGCCTAATTTGAAAACTTTAGGTCCAAGACTTAAACAGGACATGGGATTCGTAGTAAATTTCTTAAAAGAAAGTGATGGAGACAAAATCAAAAATGATTTAGAAGTTAATGGTAAAATTGAGGTGAAAATAGCTACTGGGGAGTCCGATGAAAAGATAATTGAATTATCATCCGAAGACATTTTCTTTGACACAGAACTTCCAGATGATGTAGTAAGTGCAGATTTTGTTGGAGGAAGTGTTTTTGTTAACACTCAAATCACTCCTGAAATTTTATCTGAAAGTATGGCTCGAGAACTGATTAGAAGGATTCAAGATATGAGAAAAGACATGGATTTAGATGTTGAAGCTAATATAAATGTTTTCATTCAAGTAAGTAGTAAGTTCAAAGGTATAATAGCTAATCAAGTTGATTTCATAGCTAATGAAGTTAGAGCTAAGGATATATCATTTGCTAAGATTGATTTAGACAATAGTACTGATGTTAATTCTAAGGAATTTGCTAAGAGATGGAAAATTGAAGACGAAGAGCTCATAGTTCAAATTATGTATTAGCTTTATTCAAGTTTGTTTTTTTTGGGTTTCTATTTTTCATTTTTCATTTTTTTTCATTTTTTTTTTTTACTTTTTACTTTTTGAAAAAATGGTACAATAAGTTCATTTTTTATTTATAATATATT